>BEHT01000006.1 GCA_002898575.1 bacterium HR17 | reverse complement strand
GATGCGCCCTCCGAAGGGTAAAGGACACGGTGACTTTCGGAGAGCGGCTCTCTGAGCCGCCGAAAATGACGGCGCATCAGGAGATGCGCCCTCCGAAGGGTAAAGGACACGGTGACTTTCGGAGGGCGGCTCTCTGAGCCGCCGAAAAATGGCGGCGCATCAAGAGATGCGCCCTCCGAAGGTCAAAGGACACGGTGACTTTCGGAGGGCGGCTCTCCGAGCCGCCGAAAAATGGCGGCGCATCAGGAGATGCGCCCTCCGAAGGGTAAAGGACACGGTGACTTTCGGAGAGCGGCTCTCTGAGCCGCCGAAAATGACGGCGCATCAGGAGATGCGCCCTCCGAAGGGTAAAGGACACGGTGACTTTCGGAGAGCGGCTCTCTGAGCCGCTTGCTGATGCTGTTAGGCGTAGAGGTAACTCCGTCAGTGCCAAAATGTTGGTGAGCGGGTTCGCAGCAAGCGATAGGGTCAGCGATGAACGCGCGAAGGAAAGGGATGACCGAATGGGCTCCAATGGCTTGCTCAAACTGCGGCGGGTCATTTTAGCGGCGCCGCGCGGCTTCTGCGCGGGCGTCGTCCGCGCCATTGACATCGTGGAACGGGCGTTGGAATTGTTACCCCCGCCCATCTATGTGCGCAAGGAAATCGTCCACAACCGTTTCGTCGTGGAGCAATTTCGCCGGCGCGGTGTCATTTTCGTCAACGAACTGGATGAAGTGCCTGACGGCGCAACGGTTATCTTCAGCGCCCACGGTATCTCACCTGCTGTCCGAGCAATGGCGCAGCGGAAAAACTTGCGGGTCATTGACGCCACCTGCCCGCTGGTGACCAAGGTCCATTTGGAAGCCATCCGCTTTGCCCAAGAGGGCTACAGCATCGTCTTGATCGGGCACGCCGGGCACGAAGAAGTAGAAGGGACGATGGGTGAAGCGCCTCACTGCACCTACCTCGTCCAAAGCGTGGACGATGTGGAGCGCCTTGAGGTGCCTGACCCCGATAAAGTGGCTTATTTGACGCAAACGACCCTGAGCGTTGACGACACCGCTGAAATCGTCGCCGCCCTCAAACGCAAGTTCCCCAACATTGTCGGTCCTCGCACCGACGACATCTGCTACGCCACGCAAAACCGCCAAAACGCTGTCAAGGCGCTGGCAAAACAGGTGGATGTCATCTTGGTCATCGGCTCGCAGAACAGTTCCAACAGCCAACGGCTTCGCGAGGTCGCCGTTGCCCACGGGTGTCCCGCCTATTTAATTGACGGTCCCGACCATATTGACCCCGCTTGGCTGCGCGATGCGGAAATTGTCGGTGTCACTTCCGGCGCGTCGGCGCCCGAAATCCTTGTGGAGCAGGTCGTCAAGCACTTGCAAGGGTTGGGCGCGACGGAGGTGACCGAGTTGCGTATCACCGACGAGTTTGTGCAGTTCGCCCTACCGCCCGAACTGCGGGAGCTAATGGAACGACGGGCGGAAGTGGACGAAGCCTTGCCCGTGCGGTAAGGACTCGGTGCTGCCGTTGCGCTTGGCTGATGGCAAAGGGGTGGCGCGGTCGCGATGTGGCTGTTGGCTGCCGACATCGGCAACACCAATATCACGCTGGGGTTGTTTGACCTGAGCCAGACGGTGCCCTGTCCCGCGTCGGGTGCACGGTGCCCACGCTTGGCAGGCACTTGGCGGGTGCGAACGGAGATCGGGCGCACCGCTGAGGAGCATTTCGGCGCCGTGCGGGATTTTTTGGCGTGGTGCGGCACCGACCTCAGCGGTGTGCGAGCGGTAGCGATGTGCAGTGTTGTGCCGCCCCTCACGGTGACCCTGGCGGAAATGGCGCAGCGGTTTTTTCAAGTGGAACCGCTGGTCGTCACGGGCGCGATGGATTTGGGCGTCCGCAACGCTTACCGCCCGCCGGAAGCCGTCGGTGCCGACCGGTTGGTTAACGCTGTTGCCGCCTTGCATTTTTACGGCGCTCCGGGCATCATCGTGGATTTCGGGACGGCGACGACCTTTGACGCCATCGCCGCCGATGGCACCTACCTGGGCGGCGCCATCGCTCCGGGCATCATGACGGCAGCGGAAGCCTTGTTCCAGCGCACCGCGCAATTGCCCCGCGTCGCCTTGAGCCCACCACCTCAGGCGATCGGACAAACGACGCCCCAAAGCATCCAGTCGGGCATCGTGTTCGGTTATGTCGGCTTGGTCAAGGAGTTGGTGCAGCGGTTCAAGGGTGAGTTGGGCGGTGACGCCCAAGTCATCGCGACGGGTGGACTGGCGCCGCTGATCGCTCCCATGACGGGTGTCGTTGACGCCATCAACCCTGACCTGACACTGCTGGGGTTGGCATTGATCTGGCAGCAGCAAACTGGCTGAACGGAGGTGGCAGCCGTATGCCGCGCATCGCAGACATCCAAACCGCTGTCATTGAAGCCAACTACGATTGGACGATCGTCAAGGTCGTCACCGACGACGGCATTGTCGGTTACGGCGAGTGCTTTTTTGCGCCGGGCTTGACCCGCACCGTCCACGAACTCAAACCGTTGCTGGTTGGGCGCGATTGCCGTGACATTGACAAGTTGTGCCGGCAGTTGCGGGAAGCAGGCGTCACGGCGGGTCCCGTCGGCGGCACGATCTTTCACGCCATCGCCGGCATTGAAACGGCGCTGTGGGACATCATGGGCAAATGGCTAGGTGTGCCGCTGTTCCGGCTGTTTGGTGGGGCGTTTCGCACCCGCATACGCATTTACGCCGATTGTCATGCCGGTGAGGGGCTCGCCAGTTTGTCGGCGATTTGCACGCCCCGCATCCCTTGGTGGATGAGCGAAACGGGCGAAACGGTGCATTTTTACGAAATCCACCTGAAAGCCCATGGCGGTCGGGGCGAAGAGGCAGCGGCACTGCCCGACCCGATGGCGTATGCCCATCGGGCACAACAAGTCAAAGGGCTGGGCTACACGGCGCTCAAGTTTGATGTGGACATCCCCAACCCTTACGCCCGTGACCAGTTCAATCGGTGCTTGGACAACCGCGAAATTGACCTGATGGCGGGTTTGGTGGCGGCGGTGCGGGAGGCAGTCGGCGACGACACGGACATCGCCATTGATTGCCATTGGCGGTTTTCAGCGGAAAGCGCTATCCGCCTGGCAGAAGCCGTCGCACCTTATCGGTTGCTCTGGTTGGAGGACCCGACGCCCCCTGACAGCGTGGAAGCGTTGGAACGCGTGACAGACTTTTCGCCCGTGCCCATTGCGACAGGTGAAAACCACTACACACGACAGCAGTTCCACGACTTGATCGTGCGTGGGGGCGTGCACATCGTTGCGCCCGACTTTCAAAAGACGGGGCTGCTGGAGGGTAAACGCATCGCCGATCTGGCGGAAACTTTCACGGTGCCCGTTGCCCCGCACAACATTTCCAGCCCTATTGGCACGATGGCGTCGGCGCACTTGTGCGCTGCCATCTCCAACTTTTTGGTGCTGGAACATCACGGCGTTGATGTGCCCTTCTGGGCGGAGTTGGCGCTGGGTTGGGACGGTCCGATAATCTGCGACGGGCACATTGAGTTACGCGACGACAAGCCCGGGCTGGGCATTGAGTTGAACGAAGAGGTCGCCTACCAGTATCGGCGTAAAGATGAGCCGTTTTTCGGGCGGATGTAATTGCGGGGTGGGCGCAAGGGTCGCGTCGCAACGCCCAAAGGACGGCAACCTGCCACGATTGAGGGGCGTGACTTGGGATGGCAGTTTTGGTCACGGGTGCTTGCGGGTTCATCGGGGCGTGGGTCACGAAAAAGTTGCGGGAACGGGATGTTGCTGTCGTGCTGACGGATGTGCGGCGCGACCCGACGCGCCTACAGGTGTTGATGCCCGATTGGGAAGAGTTGCCCTTTGTGGAAGACGACCTGACGCAACCGCAATTTTTGTCGGCGGTCGTGGAGCGTTACGGTGTTGACCGCATCATCCACTTGGCGGCGTGGCAAATCCCGCAATGTCGGCGTGACCCTATCGGAGGGGCAATGGTCAATGTCATCGGGACTTTGCGCTTGTTTGAGTTGGCGCGGCAGCTTCAGCCCTCTATCCGGCGCATCGTCTACGCCAGTTCGGCTGCCGTGTTCGGACCGCCCGAGATATATCCGCAAAAACCCGTCGGCGAAGAGGTGCCGCTCAAACCGACGACGCATTACGGGGCGTTCAAGGTGTGCAACGAGTTGTGTGCCAACGCCTATTGGCACGAGCACGGTATCGCCAGCGCAGGGCTGCGTCCCCACACGGTTTACGGCTTCGGGCGCGATGTGGGTGTGACGGCGGACATTACGACGGCGCTGAAAGCCCTTGTCCTGCGCCAACCGTTTCGCATTCGGTTCGGCGGCGTCGTGGACTTGCAATATGCCGCCGATGTCGCCGAAGCCTTCGTTCGCTGCGCCCTTGCCGACTTGGATGGCGCGCGAGTTTACAACTTGCGGGGGACGCCGATGAGCGTGGCGGACATCGTGCAAGCGATGGCACGCCTTGTGCCTGACGCCCGCGACTTGATTTCCTTTGACCCGACGCCCTTGCCCATCTTGGCGGAGTTTGACGACAGCGCATTGCAACGCGATGTCGGACCACTCTCGCTGACACCCGTTGAAGAGGGATTCCGCGAAACGCTGGACGTTTTCAGCCGACTTTATACCGAGGGCAAACTGGCGCTGTGACAGAGGGGGGACAGACAATGCGACGGTGTTTCGTCAGGGCAATGGGCATCTTGTTGGTAGCAGGTGTCATCGGTCTGGTCGGCGCAAGCCGATTGACACCAGCGCCGTTGGGGCTGCCGAAGTGGCAACATGCGGCGTTGGCAATTTGGGAAGCGTTGACGGCTGAGCAACGCCGCCAAGCCTTGCAGCCCTTTGACGCTCCGTATCGGCGGGAAATTCGGTTACCAGGCGGTCCGCGCCCGGGGCTGCTTATTGGGATGCTGACCAACCGGCAGCAAGGGGAATTGGTCGTGCAACTGGTGCGGGCGCTGTGCAGCCCCAAAGGTGCGGACAAGGTGCTGGCGTTAATGCAGCAGGAGCAACAGGTGCCTGAGCCGAAGGGCATGGGCAGTTACACCCTGACCTTTTTTGGCGACCCACGAGGTGAACCGTTTGCCGTTCGCATCGCCGGGCACCACCTGACCCTGCTGCGCAGCCGAGGCGATAAATGGCTTGGTCCTATCGTGTTGGGCTCTAACCCGCACCTGAACAACTCCCACGATTGGCTGTGGGACGCTGAGGAAGCATTGGCGGTGCAACTGTGGAACCAACTGACAGACGGGCAACGCCGCCAAGCCCATGACCCGCAAAGCCGCCCAGATGCTTTCCGGGGCGTTCGCGCCGAGTTCACTGGGTTGCCCGTGCGGGCGCTGACTGAGGGACAAAAACGGTTGGTGCAGCGGCTGATTGACGAGCGGTTGGGCGTGCTGGCGCCCGACTGGGCGCGGGAGTTCCGGCAGGCGCTGGAAGCGCAAGGCGGCGTGGACGCGTTGGTCCTCGCCTACGCGGGGGACGCGGTCCGACCCGTCGCGCAAGGCGGACGGTTTGCTTATCGGCTGCAGGGACAAAAGTTCCGCATGGAACTGTGGAACTGGCACGGGCACCTGCACCTGATCTTAGACGCCCAGCGGTGAGTGTTCGGAAGCGGTAGCGAATCCTCGCGCACCGCCAAGACCACTTGTGTCAGGGTAGGAGCCCGCTCTTTGTGCGATGTTTTACGGATGTGACGCATGTCCCTGCCAATGCCGCAAAAAGGAGGCGGAAGACCATGGCGGAAACGATGCGGGCGATCGTGCAAGTGGGCACGGGTGGTCCAGAAGTGCTGCGGTTGCAGGAGGTGCCCAAGCCCGCCGTCAAGCCCGGGCATTTGCTGGTGCGGGTGACCGCCGTCGGCGTCAACTATGTGGACACAATGCGCCGGCGGGGATGGGTGCCCGTTCCGCCCGAAGAGCCTTACATTCCGGGCATTGAGGTGGCAGGGGTCGTTGAATCGGTCGGTGAAGGCGTGACGAGTTGGCAGGTAGGACAGCGGGTGATGGCGTGGGTGCCCAGCGGCGCTTACGCTGAGTTTTGCCTCGTCCCACACCACCGGGCGATGCCTGTCCCTGACAACCTGAGCGATCCTGAAGCGGCAGCCGTGCCCGTCAACTGGCTGACGGCTTACTTTGCGTTGGTGACGCTGGGCAAGTTGCAGCCGGGCGAACGGGTGCTCATCCACGCCGCTGCGGGCGGTGTTGGGACAGCAGCGGTGCAAATCGCCAAGTTGCTGGGAGGCATCGTTTTCGCGACCGCCGGTAGCGACGATAAGGTGGACCTTGTGCGCCGATTAGGCGCCGATGTGTCAATCAACTACGAGCAGGACGATTTTGAGGCAGTCGTGCACCGGCACACAGACGGGCAAGGCGTCCATCTGGTGCTAGAGAGCGTCGGCGGCGATGTGTTCACCAAGAGCGTCCGGTGCTTGGCGGGGCGCGGGCGACTCATCGTTTACGGGCACGCCAGCGGCAAGGAAGGTGTCCTCACCTCTGGCGAACTCTTTCGGCGCCGGCTGACGGTCGCATGCGTCGCTGGTGGGGCGATGATTGATGACCCGACAGTGGCAACCGACGCTAAAGAACGGGTCGCAGCCTGGCTGCGCGAGGGCAAAGTCCGCCCTATCGTCGGTGAAGTGCACCCGCTCAGCGACGCCGGTTTGGCGCAGCACCGTCTGGAAACGCGCCAAACGAAAGGCAAAGTCGTGCTGGTGCCCTAAGGGAGGTCGGGTCAAGTGGTCATCTATGAGATCCTGCGGAAACGGTTGGACGGTGAGGGCAACACTGCCGACGAAATTGCAACACTGGTGCACGGGTTCGTGCGCGGCGAGGTGGCACCCGAGCAGATGGCGGCATGGCTGGCAGCGGTCTATGTGCGGGGATTGAGCGATGAGGAAACTTGGTGGCTGACGCAGGCAATGGCGAAAAGTGGGCGGACGCTGGATTTGTCAGCGATTGACGGCATCAAAGTGGACAAGCACAGCACAGGCGGCGTCGGCGATAAGGTTAGCATTGTCGTCGTCCCGTTAGTGGCAGCGGCAGGGGTGCCGGTCGCCAAACTGACGGGGCGCGCCTTAGGGCACACGGGTGGAACGGCAGACAAGTTGGAGAGTATCCCGCATTTGCGGGTGAACCTGAGTGAGGCGGAGTTCATCGCTCAGGTGCAGCGAATCGGTTGCGCCATCGCGGTTGCGACGGAAGACATTGCCCCTGCAGACAAAAAGATTTACGCCTTGCGCGACAAGACGGCGACGGTTGCGTCTATCCCGCTGATTGTCAGTAGTATCCTGAGCAAAAAGTTGGCGGGCGGGGCAGATGCCTTCGTGTTTGATGTGAAATTCGGCGACGGAGCGTTCATGCGGCAGCTGGACGACGCCAAAGCGCTGGCGGAAGGGTTGGTGCGGACTGCTGCGTTAGCGGGCAAACGGGCGGTGGCGGTGCTGTCCAGTATGGAGCAGCCGTTAGGGCACGCCATCGGCAACGCTGTTGAGGTCGCTGAGGCGGTGGCAGTGCTCCGAGGCGATGGACCCGACGATGTCCGTGAGGTGTCTTTAACCGTAGCGGCACAGATGCTGTGGTTGGGTGGCGCAGTGACGACGCCCGAAGTAGGGCGAGAAAAGGCAGCGGAACTTTTGCGCACCGGCGCGGCGTTAGAAAAGTTACGGCAACTGGTCGCCGCGCAAGGGGGCGACGACCGCATCGTGGACGACCCGCAACGGCTGCCGCAACCCACTCACCGCACCGCTGTGACCGCCGACCGCGATGGCGTTGTCGCTAGCATCGCAACCCGGCGGTTGGGGTTGCTCGCCGCCCAGTTGGGTGCGGGGCGGCTGGGGTCGGCGACCGTTGACCCTGCAGCGGGCATCTGGGTGCACAAAAAAGTGGGTGACCCCGTGCGAGTGGGTGAAGCGGTGGCGACGCTGCAAAGCACACACCCAATACCGCCGACGCTGCAGGAGCAAGTAAAGTCGTGCTTCGTCATCGGTGAAACGGTCGCGCCGCCACCACTGGTCGCGGGAATCGTGTCTTAGCGGCGCAAGGGTTGATTTTGGGCAAGTTTTGGGATATAAATATATTGGGTAAGCGCACTCCGAAAAACGCTGGTGAGGTCGTTTGATCAATTTTACACACGGGAGTGATTGACCGCATGGCGGTTACCTCCAAGAAAAACACCAAGCGAGGGACACGCCGAAAGGAAAAATGGCTGGAGCCGGAACTCACCGAAGCGCTCGGGGAAGTTGCCGAGGAGCCTTTGTTGATTGAACCTGAAGAAAGGTTGCCGTTGGAAGATGTCACTGCCGCGCCAGTGGAACCGCTTCCTGAAGATTGGGAAGAGTTTTGGTATGAACGCGGAGAACTGCCCGAATTGCCCGAAGAGTTAGCGGTCACGCCTGAAGAATTGGCGGAAGAAGAAGCCCACGCCGCTGTGGAAGACGCAATGGCAGCCTGGGCACGGGAACTGCGCCGTCGCCCATTATTGACTAAAGACCAAGAGCAGGAGTTGGCGAAACGCATGGAGCGGGCGACCCGCGAGAAGCAGAACCTGCTGCGCAAATATGTCGCCAAAGAGTTCGGTATTCGGTTGCGGCGCTGGAAAGAGACGGAAACCTTTGACGACTACTTGTTGGTGCTGAAGGAAGCGCTCAAGAAATTGCCGCCTGAACGATTGGATGAAATCGCTCGGAAGTTGGGAGTCGCGGAGAGCGAGTGGAAGCGTATGAGCGTGGAACGCCGTCCCAACCACATCGTGGAGATAATCGCTCAACGCTACTTAGAACTGGCGACCCCCAAGGAGTGGGCGGTGATCCGTGACGGCGAAGCCGCACGGGAGGTCATGATTGAATCCAACTTGCGGCTGGTTGTCTCCATTGCCCGCAAATATCGCGGCTACGGTGTCCCGCTCAACGACCTCATCCAAGAGGGCAACATCGGGCTTATCCAAGCCGTTGACCGCTTTGACTGGCGCAAAGGGACGCGGTTCAGCACCTGCGCGACCTTGTGGATTCGCCAAGCCGTCATCCGTGCCATCCAAGCCCAGAGCCAGTTGGTCAAATTGCCCACCCGTATCAGCGAACAGCTGCACAAACTCAGCCGCGCCCGCGAACTGTTAACGCAAGAGTTGGGGCGCGAACCGACGGCACAAGAACTCGCCCGCTACTTGAAGATGCCCCGCACGCAGGTGGAAGAACTGCTCAGTTACCCCCACCAAGTCTCGTCTTTGGACGAACCTGTAGATTCGGAGGAAAAAGTCACGCTGCTGGACGCCATTGAGGACACGACGACGCTCAACCCCGAAGAAGAAATGGTGCAACGCACGCTGCGTGAGCACATTGAACGGGCGCTAAACGAGTTACCCGAAAACTACCGCACCGTCATCAAACTCCGATACGGTTTGGAAGACGGCCAGCCCCACACCTACGAAGAGATTGGGCGCCGGTTGGGGCTGTCGCGGCAGCGGGTCAAGCAAATTGCCGATGTTGCCCTCAAGCGGTTGCGGCAGCATCCGTTGCTGCGTCAAGCCCGCTTGGAAGCAGCGGCTTCGTGACCGTCCTCTTCGCGGTCGCTGGGACCTGCGCGTCTGCGGCGTTATTGATGGGTGCGCCCTTCGGTGATTTCCACCCAAACATGGCGGGTGCGCGGTCCGTCAAACTCGCAGAAGAAAATGCCCTGCCAAGGACCGAACTTTAAACGCCCATTGACGATCGGCACCCACACGCTGTTACCGACCAACACGGCTTTGATATGTGCGTCGGCGTTGCCCTCGGCGTGCCGATAGCGCCCGTCGTGCGGGACGAGGCGGCGCAATTGCTCCACAATGTCCACCCTGACAGATGGGTCCGCGTTTTCGTTGACGGTGACCGCGGCAGTGGTGTGGGGCACATAAACCCAACAGACGCCGTTTCGCACACCCGCGCGCGTTACGATGTCTTGCACCAAGTCCGTGATGTCCACTAACTCTTCGCGCCGGTTAGTGCGGACCGTCAACTCCACCATCGTGCTGACACCTCCGAGTGTTTCTGGTGAAGAACGGCGTCAAGCCCCCTTCAAATTTTGTGCCGCTACCGCCGAGACGCACGCGGAAAGTCAACACGCTTTAAAATCAAAGCGGTGGGGAGGCGATGGACACTTCCGCTGCAAAACGCTGGTTGGCACAACTTTTGGGGTGACAAACGGTGAAGGAACTGACCGTTTTGGTCATCACGGGCATGTCCGGTGCGGGGAAGACCCTCGCCCTTCACGCTTTAGAGGACATGGGCTTCTTTTGTGTGGACAACTTGCCCCCACGACTGTTACCGACACTGACGGAGTTGTGCGCTCAGTCGCAGCAACCGATCACGAAAGTCGCTATGGTCGCTGATGTGCGGGGCGGAGAGTTTCTGCGGGATTTGCGGGACGCCGTCAATCAACTGCGCGAACGCGGGCATAAGGTGCGTGTGTTCTTTTTGGAAGCCAGCGACGAAGCGTTGGTGCAGCGCTACAAGGAAACCCGCCGCCGCCACCCCCTCGCCGCCGAAGGGCAAGATTTGCTGCAAGCCATTCAACGCGAACGCGACCATCTGGCGGACATTCGGGCGATCGCCGACGAGGTCATTGACACCGCTGGCTTAACGCCGCAGCAATTGCGAGACGAAATCGCGCGCCGCCTCCAGTTAGGCGACGGCGCTACGATGCAGGTGAAGGTCGTCTCCTTCGGCTTCAAATTCGGGCTCCCTGTCGATGCCGATTTGGTGTTTGATGTCCGTTTCCTTCCAAATCCCAATTACGACCCGCAGTTGCGCCCTTTAACGGGCGCCGACGAACGGGTGAAGACCTTCGTCTTGCAGCAACCGGAGACGCAAGCGTTTTTGCACCACCTACGGGCGCTTTTAGAGTTCGCCTTGCCGCGCTACCGCCGTGAAGGCAAAGCCTACTTGACCATCGCCATCGGCTGCACCGGCGGGCGGCACCGGTCGGTCGCTTTGGCAGACGCCATCGCGGACATCGTGCGCCAACACGGTTACCCTTGCACTGTCCAACATCGCGACATCCACCATTGAAACGGAACTTGTGTATCTGCACGGGCGTTGTATAAACGGGTAACGCTCATCGCAGAAGTGGAGGTGTTGAGGGGTCGTGTTGACCGATACAGAGCGGGCGCGTTATTTGCGCCACCTGCCGTTGGTCGGCGAGGACGGGCAAGAACGCTTACGCAGGGCGACTGCGTTGGTGACCCGCTGCGGCGGCGTCGGTGGGACAGCGGCGTTGTATTTGGCGGCGGCGGGCATCGGTCGGCTCATTATGGTGCACGAAGGCAACACCACTTGGTCTAACCTGAACCGCCAAATCTTGCAGACGCACGACTGGGTCGGCAAGCCCCGCATCGTCAAGGCGCGGGAAAGCGTTCACCGAATCAACCCCGATGTGGAGGTTGTCGCTATCGCGGAACCGTTCACTGAGGCGTTAGGCGAGGAGTTAGCGCCGCAAGCCGATGTGTTGCTTTCGTGCACGCCCGTGTGGCAAGAGCGCATCGCCCTCAACGCCGTCGCCGTTCGCCATCGCAAACCCTTGGTGGAAGCGGCAATGAACGGGATGGAAGGGACGCTGACAGTCATCGTGCCGGGCGAAACGCCCTGCCTGCGCTGCCTTTATCCTGAGGACCCGACCGAAGATTGGTGGGACGCATGGTCGTTTCCCGTGCTCGGCGCCGTCTCTGGTATTACGGGTTGCTTTGCCGCCATTGAAACGATCAAGGTCATCGTGGGGCACCAAGACGCTGGGCACAGGGTTGGTCAACCGCTGACCAACCGCATGCTGCTCTTTGATACCGCCCATCACGCCTACCGGGTCGTCAAGGTGCACCGCTTGCCCGACTGCCCAGTCTGCGGGCGTTTGACGGCAACGGCATAGCGCGCGGGTGAACCGATGCCGGCGGAAACTACCTAAAGCGAGGCGATGGACGGTGCAACCGCAGCCCAACATCGCACAAGAGATGTTGGCAGACGCAGTGGATATTTTTCAATGCTGTATTTTGACTTGGGACTTTTTGCCGGTCGTTTTACCCGCTTATTTGCTGGCGGGCGCGATCGCCGCTTTCGTGCCCATAGACAAAGTGCTGCGTTACCTGAACTTGCGGGCGCGCCAATGGCTCGCTTACCTTGCTGGCATTTTTACAGGGTTCATCGTTTCTGTCTGCTCTTGCAACATCGTCCCGCTGGGCGCGAGTATCTATCGGCGCGGCGCGGGCGTCGGCCCTGCCTTTGCGTTTCTTTACGCGGGACCGGGTTTGAACTTGGTGGCGTTGGTCTGGACTTTTCAAGTGTTCGGTGGTGTTTTTGGCTTATGGCGGTTGGGCGGGGCGATTGTCACTTCGTTGGTCATCGGCATTGTCATGGCGCTGCTTTTCCGAAGCGAGCAAACCCGCGCGGCGCAACCGGCGTTGGCGACCGATGGCGGCACGGTAGAGTTTGCCCTTTCCGAACTGGGACAGCGTTATCCCCATCGCAGTTGGTTCGTGGTGGCGTGTTTGATGGTGCTGTTGATTTTGGGCGCGAAAGGGTTGCCGTGGGCGGTGCGCATCCCCGCACTCGTCGGCTGCACCGCCGCCCTCATCTGGGCGTTTAGTAAATGGTTTGAGCCTTACGAGGTCAAAGAGTGGCTTTGGGAAAGTTGGCGGTTCATGAAGATGACCCTGCCCATCCTCGTCCCTGCCGTCCTGCTCATTGCCTTCATCGCCCGTAAAGTTCCGCTGGAATGGTTCGCCACGACAGCGGAAGGACAAAAGCCCTTTCTCTTTCTCGGCGACAACTCCTTGCGAGCGACTTTTCTGGCATCTGTGTTCGGCTCCGTCATGTATTTCCCCATCCTGACCGAAATCCCGTTTGTCAAGGCGTTCCTGAAGCAAGGGATGGGCGTGGCGCCAGCGATGGCAATTTTGCTGGGCGGACCCGGAACCAGTTTGCCCGGCGCTATTCTCATCGCCCGGTTCTTCGGCTGGAAAAAGATGCTCGTCTACGAAATATTGGAAATCGGTATGAACACTTTGGTGGCGTATTCGTTTGGACGGCTGTTCGGCGATTACAAGTGCCCTTGCTTGACGGGCGCGGAACGCCACGCCAACTTAGAGTGGGTTTCAGTGGCATCTGCACTTATCGCCACTGCCATCGTTGCGACCGTGCTTATCGCGTGGCGGCGGTCAAAGTGGTCTAGCGTCAACGCTTGAACGACAGCGTTAGGGGGTATGAACAATGCGTCGGCTTTTAGCGATCATAGTCGCTTTAGCCGCAGGGCACATCGCTGTCGGGCAACGGCAAGGCGAATTGCACTTGTTCGTCCCGTGCGGGATGATTGTGCCCTTCAACCGACTCAAAACGGAGTTTGAGCGGCAGACCGGCATCAAAGTCCGCATCACTTACGACAACGGCGTGATGTTGGTGCGGCGCATCCGTGAAAAGGGTGCGCGCCCTGACATCTTGGTCGCGCCAGGCGAATTGGAAATTCGCCAAATGGTGCGGGAAGGGTTCGTTGACCCAAAGACTGTCGTGACCTTTGGGACCTTCAAACTCATTTTGGTCGTGCCTGCCCGCAACCGTGCGGGTATCCGTTCGCTCAACGATTTGCTCAAGCCGTCGGTGCGGCGCATCGTCATCGCTGACCCGAAACTCAACTCCGTCGGCTACTACGCCCAACAAGCCTTGCAGCGATTAGGCTTATGGGACAAGGTGAAGGGCAAAATTGTGACCCATTGGCACGCGCAGGAAGCCGTCAACTATGTCTGCATGGGGCGCGTGGACGCAGGCATCTACTACGCCACCTGCCCCTTTGACAGCGCCCCGGAAAAAGTCATGTCGCCGACCTACAAAATCGTCGCCGATTTGCCCGAGGGTTCTTACCCACCCGTCAAGGTGCAAGCAGGGATGTTGAAAGCGGCGAAGAACAAAGCGGCAGCCCAAAGGTTCTTGCATTTCCTCGTGGAACCGCGCACGCAAAATCTATTGGCTCAATTGGGTATCCCTAACTTCACGGGCAAAGGGAACGCTGTGCGCCCCGCTGGCGTTCAAAATGCGCGGAGGTGAGACGCGATGCTTAGGTTGTATGGTGTTGCTGTCATCGCTGCATTGGCGGTTGCCGGTGCGGTCGTGTGGACGCAAGGGCAAAAGGCACCGCCCAAGCCGCCAGCGCCCGCGAAAAAAACCGCCGTTGCGGTCAGAGATGAGGGCTGGCGCATCACCTACGGGTCGCCGAAAGCGAAGGTGAAAGTGGAAGCCTTTTACCCCATCCGCGTCGCCGGCGGTGAAAGCCACGAGTGGGTGAAAGATTTTGCCCGCAAATTGGCGGAGGCTTTTCCTGAGAAGGTGCAGGTTGTCGTCTACGACTTTGCTTCGGAGAAGGGGGGCGCCGAATGGCAGAAGCGCGGCTTAACTTGTGGCGCCTTTCTGATCAACGGCAAGACGCAGATCGTCCACAAGGGTAAAACCTTCGTCTTCATGCGCAACCCTGCCACCAGCGGTTGGACCTTTGAGCAACTCAAGATGGCGGTCAGCGCCGAGGTGGCGCGGGTCTACGGCAAAGGCGCGATCAAGCCCCAGCCCCAAAAGCGACCGCCAGCAAAGAAGACCAGCACGAGGACCGTCGCGCCCCAACGCGCCGCCGCCAACGGTCAAGTAGAAATCTTTGTGCCCTGCGGGTTGGCGGGACCTTACGGCGATCTGGCGCGGTTGTTTCGGCAGCGCCATCCCGAAATCGCCTTGCGTCCGACGGTGACCGGGGTCGTTGCGTTGCTGAACCTTTTGCGGGACGGTGCGACACCGGACATCTACTTAGCGCTGGGCACTTACGAGTTGACCAAACTGGCGGAGCAAGACAAGTTCGTGGAGGGCAGTTTGGTCAAATGCGCCCGCATCCCATTGGCGCTTATCGTTCCCAAACACAACCCTGCGAACATCCATCGCCTTGAAGATTTAACTTCGCCCAAAGTTCACCGCATCGTCACTTACGCCTTCAACTTATCGGGGGGGCGAGGAGCGCAACAAGCGTTGCAGGCAGCCAAACTGTGGGATGCGGTCAAGGGCAAAGTGTTCACGCCCAAAGTCCCTGACCAAGCGAAGCAACTGCTCAAAAAGGGACAAGCGGATGCGGGCATTTTGTATCGCACTTGCTTGCGGGAAAGTTATGTGCCCGACCAACCGCCCGTCGTTGAGCGCGACCTCGTGGCAGTGCAAACTCTCCCGCAACGCCTTTACGAGCCCATCTATGTCGGTGCTGTGTTGGTCAAAGGCGGCAAAAACTTGGCTGCTGCCGAGAAGTTCCTGCGGTTTCTGCAGACGCCCGAAGCCCAGCGGGTCTGGCGCAAGTGGGGCTTTGAACCTGTTGAGGAAAGCACGCCGCCGACGAAGTTGAGCAACCGCAAACCGCTGTTCATTTACGCCGGCGCAGCGTTCCGACCGCCGTTGGAAGACATGGGGCGCGCCTTTGAGCGCCGCTACGGCGTCCCCGTGCGGTTCAACTTCACAGGGTCAAATTGCTTGTTGGCGCAAATCATCTTGACCCGACAGGGCGATTTGTATCTGCCGGGTGAAGAGTTTTATGTGCGACAGGCAGAGAAACGCGGTTATGTGCTTAAAAGCGCCGTCATCGGCTACTTTGTGCCCGTCATTTTGGTCCGCAAGGGCAACCCGAAAGGTGTCAGGAGTTTGCGGGACTTAGCAAAGCCCGGCGTCAAAGTCGGTTTGGGTGACCCAAAGGCGTGCGCGGTCGGCGAAGTCAGCGAAGCCATCCTGCGGAAAAACGGGTTGACAGCAGCCGTTCACAAGAATGTCGTCCTCAGAGCGGCGACGGTGCCAGAACTGCCCAACGCGCTGCGCTTGGGAGGCATTGACGCTTGTATCGTTTGGGACGCCGTTGCCAATTACCCGTGGGTGCGCCCAGCCGTTGAGATCGTTCCCATCCCGCCAGAGCAAAATGTCGTCACGACATGCCCGATGGCGGTTTTGAAGATGACGAAAAACCGCCAGGCGGCTGAGATGTTTTTGCAATTTGCCTTGACAGAAGGGCAACGCATTTTGCGCGCCCACAAATTCACGGCTCGCAACGATTTGCCCCCCGCTTACGCCAAAGCCTTGTTTTCCGTTTCAGCGCAATAAGGTTGACGCGCCTCAGCAAAGCGTTTTGCACCGCCAGCGCTCTGAAGGCGGTTCAGCAGGCTTTGCCCGCAAGGGGTGTTGAAATCCGATGACTATCTCAAGACCCGCTCGCTCCCTTGCGCCATTTTGGTTTCGCACGCTGATGTTGTCGGGATTGTTCATTTACTGCGGGTTCGTTTTGACACTTCTATGGATAGATGCGATACTCCCTTTTCGGGCGGTGGAAGAAGCGCCAGCCATCATCGCTTTGTGGCGCAATCCGTTGGCGCGAGCGGAACTGTGGCACGCGTTTCGCTTAAGTGTCACGACTGCCACCGTTACTGCTTTGCTGGCAGCCCTGCTGGGCATTCCGACCGCCTACACCCTGTCGCGTTTTAATTTGCGCTTTGCCTACATCATCGACACACTCGTGGACTTGTTGATCGTTGTTCCGCCCCTTATCGTAGGGCTGACGGTGCTCGCTTTTTTCGGGCAGACGAGCGTCGGTCGGTGGCTCAACGACACCGTCGGCTTCCTTTACACCCCGCGAGGGATCGTCGTCGCACAATTTGTTTGCGCTTCGTCTTTGGCGGTGCGCGTCTTTAAAGCATCTTTTGACCAAGTCAACCCGCGTTTTGAGCAAGTTGCCCGCAGTTTGGGAGCATCGCCTGTTTACGCTTTTTTCCGAATCACCTTGCCGCTGGCGAAAAACGGGTTGCTGGCTGGGTTTATCTTGTCATGGGCGCGAGCGGTCGGCGAATTTGCGCCCGTGCTGGTCGTTGCGGGCACGGATGTCGGCAAAGTCCTGCCCGTTTTGGCGTTTTTGAACATGTCTGCTGGCAACATTGAATTGACTTTCGTCGTGACGACTTTCATGGTCGTCGTTTCCGCCGTTGCCCTGCTCACCTTCAAACGGTTGGGCGGACAGGTTTACATTTGGTAGCCAGTTGCGGAAAAATTTATCGCGCGAAAGGAGGCTGAGCGAAAATGGACGAAAAACTGAAGGCGCTGATTGAAGGGCTCAACAGGGACCTCAACGCCGAAATCAACACCATCATCCGTTACATTCGCCATGCCAGCGTCATGAAAGGGTTAGCAGGACACGAGGTGCGCGAACTGTTACAGCAAGAGATCACGGACGAAGTCAAACACGCCACTTATATCGCCGACAAAATCGTCGCGCTGGGCGGCACACCCAAAGTGCAACCCGAAGCACCGTCGGAAGTGTTTGATTGGCGGGAAGTGCTGCAGGACTCGCTCAAATTTGAGTTGGAGGCTATTGCCGGCTACCGTGAACGGGCGCGGCAAGCCGAAGCGGTCGGCGACATCGGATTGCGGGCAACCCTGGAAATGTTCGCCGAAGATGAGACCCGCCACAAAGAGGAAATTGAACGGTTGCTCGGCGGTCCACCTTTGTGACGGTGGTGGGGAGACCAAGGTCAACCCGCCGCTGACCGGGCGCGCCAGTGAGGATGGGCGATGTCTTCCGTGTGTCTTCGCTGGTGTGCTTTTTTAATCGTAAATCAGGCTTTCACTGGTCGGGAAAAGCAACCGCAGTAAAATCCAGAAAGTCAGTGTCGTCGTTCCCCCCACAATCAACCCATATGCCAACGGTCGCAACACGCCGAACCCCCGATAGCCTCCATAGCGCACCACCAACGCTTTGACGACCCACCCCACGAAAATGGACAGCCAATACCGATCTATCGGCCAACCCATCCATGTCACAAACCCCAACGGGTGCAAGGGGAAATTGCTCAAAGTCAGCCGCAACTTCATCAACCCCCAGCAAATCAACGCCCCCACAGCCATCCCCGCCCAGTGGTGTCCTGTCATCGGCCGTTCTACCGTCAAATACTGCCCGATCAGATTTGCCGTGTTTAACCCTGCACTGCGCGCCCACCAACTCAACTTCGGCACCCCATATTCGTAAATGACCGTTGGTATCACCCCGTGGCAGACTGCGACCGTTATCGCTATTGCCAGCAGCATCCATAGCCCCGCCGCCTTGCGTTCCATACCGACGGTGCTGCTGAGCCGCATGGCGTTGCTGAGGTATCCGGCTGCCATCGTTCCCGTGCTCCGTATCTGCACCCAGCTCATCGCCGTTAACAACACAATATTTCGCGCTCCTAACCGGTCGCGTCCCAAGACCTCAAATAGCACTTGGTTGATCCGAAACGGTGCCGAGTAGATGTAAATTCCCGTTTCTGCCACGACCCGTGCGATGACCAACGACGCCACCATAAGCCCTACCAGCATTACCCCTGCCCAGAGCACTGACACCCCTGCCACCCACCGTCCCCACACCAGAAGGACAGCGAACGCCAAGGCGGTGCCCATCAACGCCCACGCTTCAGGGGGTGGCGTCCTCTTTTCGCCCCTCAACCGCCTTGCAACGGTTGTCATAGTCTCTTGCACGATTGTTTTCAAATACCCGCGCGCCATCCATATCGTTCCTGCTGCCATGACTACATACGCCGCCAAAGTCTGATAAGTCAAAAACTCGGCGTGATACATGTCTTGCCCCAAGGCGATGCGTGCTGCCACTTGCAGATGCCGCACAAACATGAACAACCACAGGCTCAGTCCGACCTCTTGCGCCAGCAGATAGGCAATGCCGATCATCTCAGGGTAGATGTGCGCCAGTAACCCGTTGAACGCCGTCAACGGTCCGGTGGCAAACAGCGGGGCATTGGGCGCTAACCCGAACAGTTCCGCCATCGTCCGCTGCAGGCGCGGGTCAGGCACTTGCGGGAAGTAAAGGTGCAAGCCGCGCAGCGACAAAGGAACGGCTGCCAGCACAAAGCCAACCCAAAACAACGGGCGGCGCAGCACGGGGGGTATCAAATGGTCCTGAGTGCTTGCCAGTTCCAACGGGATTTGGGTGAGAGGGTAGAGCAACCGTTCATGCTCTTCCCAATGGCGCGCAAACAGCCCGCAAAGGCAGACAACAAGGGCGTAAACGCCGAGGATGTAAGGTGTCCATGCCAACAACGGGACGACCCATTCGCCCAACGGAGGGCGGGCGCCAGCCGGCATCCCCTCAAACGCCCACAAAATGGCGGGGTCGCGCCACTGCTTTGAAGGCAGCAACCATGACGGCACATGCTCCGTGAACATGTTGAACCATTGGCTTTGCGGACCGCTGTAGTAAACCAGCCCGAGCAAGTTCAGGTAAAAGTGAATCCCGAACTCCTGCCCTGAGACAGCGGCGACAGCGAGCAGTAAGGCGAAGAAAAACACCAACTCCGTGCGTGTCAACGCCCAAGCCGGAAAAACGCGGCGCAAGACTGCATTGCTGAAAACGACGAGCAGAAAAAGTGGGACACCCCCACGCGGCAAGTAACCTGTTCCGAGAATTTCATGGCGCAACAGCGCTGCCCACCCGCTCGCGGCGGAAAACACCGCTGTCAGCACGAATGCCAACCCGATAGCATGCCATCGGACCTGCCCTTCAGCGGGCACAGCGACACGCAACGGTGTCGCCGCTGTGACGCGTTCCGCTGCCATCCTGCTACCTCCCAAACCGTGACCCTCACTGGCGTGATGTCACTTAGTCACGGTGCCGTCTCATAAAATGTGTTCATATAGCCATCAACAATGGTAGCACCGCTGCCGCAAGGCAGTCAAGGGCAAAGCCCCACAGCAGCGTTGCGCCCTACCTTACGGCTCCAGCGGAGGTAACCTGAATCGTTAGGTCGTTGACGCGTTCAGTCTGCTGGTGCAAAGAACCACCCGCTGCAGTTGGCGTAGCGGGCACCGCGGCGGGGTGATTGCCAGCACACACCGGATAAGCTTTGTTGCCAGTATTCAGGGGGCGCCTTGAACCATTTGGCGTGTCCGTCGGTGAAGGTGTGATTTTCGCCGGCGAAATGGCGGCGCCGCCCGTGCATGTAGTTGGGTTCAGTGGTGAGGGTCACGGCGTAGCGGTCATCCCGACCGCTCACTTCAGCGACTAAGCCATATTGCGGCGCCAGCAGGACAAGACTGGCTGGCGAGCCCACTTGCGCTAAGGACACAAACGCCATCGTTGCAGGGTTCGTGGGACTTGTATCGCGCCCACGCGGACAAACATTCCCGTTGGGACCGTAACTGAAGAGAGGACGGCTGCCGGCAGGTCCGCGAGTCGCTTCAAACTGCGGGTCCTCGGCAGGACGGGCGTAACTGGGACAAACAAACACCGAGCGCGGGTCACTTTTCTGGTTTTGCAAGTTCGCGCCCGTCGCCCCCGCACGGATGTAGGGCTCCACAAGGTTCTGCCAGTTGACGCGCACGATGCCCGCAGGAATCAGTGTGTTGTAATCCGCAGGCGGAAACAACTCGTCGTAGTCTTGGACATACTGCAGAAAGCCCAGCCCAATTTGCTTTTGATTGGACAGGCAAGTGGCTTGCCGAGCTTTTTCACGGGCGTGACTGAACACGGGAAACAGAATCGCCGCCAGAATGGCGATAATCGCGATCACCACGAGCAACTCAATCAATGTAAACGCGCGCTGGCAACCCATGCGGTTGCGCATCGTTCATCCCTCCTAAGGCGTCAAAGAATGAAGACACGCTCTGTTCATATTTTTGTCTGTCTGCTTCTTGGGGCAAGGCACAATTGCGTCAAAAGTTGTAGGATTTTGACCTCAAGGGCGAGAGGGCGCCCCCTTTTGCTACAATTGAGCGGCAGCGACGACCGCGCTAAGCCTGAGGAAGGAGGTCGGCTGTTCGTGCACCGTCAGTCGCTCGCACACTGGCGCATACTGGCACAGTGGTCGTTTGTTTTTGTCGGGTTCGTCAGTTGTCTTGTTGTTACGCCATCGCTCCCTACGGGAGCGCCGTCCAAGCCAGAGCCTAAGGTTTGCTCGGTTACATTACCCAACACGACCGTGCGCTTTGAGTTGGTGTTCGTGCCAAGCGGGACCTGCGAGGTGACCGCTGCCGACGGCACGAAACGGCGAATGACGATAAAGGGGTTTTGGCTGGGCAAGACGGAGGTGACTTGGGACGAATACGATGTGTTTTTGTATCGTCTGGATTTGCCTGAGGGCGCAGACGAAAGCGCTGACGCGGTTGCCCGTCCCAGCCGCCCTTATGGAGCGCCCGATCGCGGATGGGGGCACAGCGGTTACCCCGCCCTCAGCATGACCTACCATGCCGCCCAGCAATACTGCCGCTGGCTTTCGCTGAAGACAGGCAAAAAGTTTCGGCTGCCGACGGAAGCCGAATGGGAATATGCGTGCCGCGCCAATGAGTTGCCCAGTGGTCCCATCCGCGATAAGGCATGGTTAGATGTTCATGCTTGGTATGCCGACAACGCGGAAGGCAAAACCCATCCCGTCGGCAAAAAACGCCCGAACACTTTGGGGCTTTACGACATGCTGGGCAATGTCGCCGAGTGGTGTCAGAGTTTGGACGGTAGACCCGTTGTCTGCGGCGGTTCCTTCAAAGACCCCGCCGAAAAGGTGCATCCTGCCGCCCGTGAATTTCCGTCGCCCGAATGGAACGCCACCGACCCGCAGTTCCCCAAGAGCCAATGGTGGCATCCCGATGCGCCTTTTGTCGGATTTCGTGTCTTGTGTGAAGACGCGGCAGGGGTTGCCGTGCCGACTACAGGGCATTTATTGGCGGCGTTGCTGTCCCTCACCCAATGAAGGTGCGCCGCCAACGGTAATCCAGCCGCCACAACCCGAACGCGCGGGCATACGCCAACGCCTGCCCATACTCTTCGGCGGTGATGCGTCGGTTGATTTCAGGGTAGCGCTGCTCGCTGACCAAACCTGCAGGGTAGTATTGATCCATGATGTTGACATAAGTGTTCGTGCCCAACTCGGTGGCGATCCAGCGCAAAATCTCCCGCGTGTCGTCCAAGGCGCCGGGCATGACCAAGTGGCGAATAAGTAGTCCCCGAAGCGCTAACCCATTTTCGTCAAAGACCAGGTCGCCGACCTGCCGATGCATCTCTTTGATGGTGCGTCGCGCCACTTCGGGGTAGTCTTCGGCTTTCAGGTAGCGCTTGGCTTTGGCAGCGTCCCAATACTTAAAGTCGGGCATGTAAATGTCTACGATGCCTTCCATCAAGGCGAGGCTCTCCATGCTGTCGTAGGCGCTGGTGTTGTAAACGATGGGCAGGCGTAAGCCCTTTTCAACGGCGATGGGGATGGCTTCTATGATTTGCGGGACGACATGTTCGGGCGTGACGAAGTTAATGTTGTGACAACCGAGGTCTTGCAAGTAAAGCATGATGTCCGCCAACTCGTCGGGCGTAACGGGACGCCCCCCGATGCCTTGTCGGGAGATGTCAAAGTTTTGGCAGAACACGCACTTTAAGTTGCAGTGGGTGAAGAAGATAGTGCCGCTGCCCCGCCAGCCGCGCAAACAGTCTTCTTCGCCGAAGTGTGGGAAGAAACTGGCGACCTCCGCGTAGCGCCCTGATGCGCAGGTGCCCAATTGCCCTTCCCAGCGGTTGACATCGCAGTTGCGGGGGCAAACGCGGCAACCCTTGAGCATCTCTTGTGCCCGTTCCACTTTCTCCCAAATGCGCCCGCTGCGATAAGTCTCCATGTAAACGGGCTCAAAGTCTTTGCGTGAGACGATAAAACCTTCGCAAAACCTGGGCAACACCGCAGGCATTGCGCGTCACCTCCCGCCCTCTAAGGGCTCGGGCAAAAGTAAACCTTACAGCGCGCAAGGGTTGCATGCCCTGCGAAATCAGCCGCATTTTACCGAAGCGGCGTCCTCATAGTTACGCGTCACCACAGTGTCGGCGCATCCGGGGCGAAGAGCACGGCGTCCCGTTCAGGACCGACGGAGACAAATGCGATGGGCGTTTGGGTGAGTTCGCTGACACGGTCAAGGAAGCGACGGGCGTTAGCGGGCAGTTGCTTCCACGAGCGCAATCCGTTCAGCGGCTCGTCCCAACCGGGCAAAGTCTCATAAACGGGTTCCACCTCATTCAAGACACAAACCTCGGCAGGAAAAGCGGTCAGCACTTCGTTGCGCCATCGGTAGGCAACGCTCAGTTTGACCTCAGGGAAGCCAGATAACACATCCAGTTTGGTGACCGCCAAAGCAGTGAAACCGTTCACTTGAGCGGCGTAACGGGCTAACACGGCATCAAACCACCCGCAGCGGCGGGGGCGACCTGTCGTGGCGCCGTATTCGCGCCCCTTTTCGCGCAGGGCTGTTTGCTCCTGTTCGGGAAGTTCCGTGGGGAACGGACCGTCTCCGACGCGCGTCGTGTAGGCTTTGGCGATGCCCAAAACGGCAGAAATTTTCGTCGGCGGAATGCCGCTCCCCGTGCAAGCGCCTCCTGCGGTCGTGTTGGACGAGGTCACGAACGGGTAAGTGCCAAAGTCCACATCCAACCCCGTGCCTTGGGCGCCTTCCAGCAGAAGGCGTTTGCCCGCCGCAATTTGCGCGTTGAGCCAAGTCACTGTGTCGGCGATGTAAGGGTGTAACAGTTCAGCGTAGCGCAACAGTTCGTCAAGGATGGCATCCACATCGGGGCGTTCGTCGGATGGCAGCGCGTTGAAAAACGCCCGTTTGTGCTCAAAGTTAATCAGCAGTTTCTCGCGCAGTCGGTCGGGGTGACGCAAATCGCCAGCCCGCAAACCGACACGGTCCACTTTGTCCACATATGTCGGACCGACCCCACGCCGCGTCGTCCCCAAACGCAATGTGGAGCCGGCGCGTTCGCGGGCAGCGTCTAGGAGGCGATGGTAAGGCAGCGTGAGATGGGCGCGGTCGCTAATTTTTAACCGTTCAGGGTCAACAGCGATACCCCGCTGGCGCACTGCGGCGATCTCGTCCAGCAGAGCGTGCAGGTCAAGGACGACCCCGTTGCCCAGCACGCAAACAGTATGGGGGTGCGTGATTCCTGCGGGCAACAGGTGAAGCGCCAACGGCTCACCGCCATAGATGACGGTGTGTCCGGCGTTGGCGCCGCCTTGGAACCGCACCACGATGTCCGCGTCGCGCGCCAACGAGTCTACCATTGCCCCCTTGCCTTCATCACCCCATTGGGCGCCGACCACGATCAAAACTGGCATGCAAGCTCCTCCTTTAAGGCGTGTTCTGTCGGCTAAGTGCAGAACCGCTTGGATTATAGCGAGGCGTTGCCGTGTTGCAAAATGGGGTTCGTTCGGAGGGCGGCTCTTCGGAGGGCGGCTCTCTGAGCCGCTGAAGGGAGCAATCGGCGCGTCGGGAGACGCGCCCTCCGAAGTGCTGCCGGAAGGAAAATTCAACAAAGCAGCGAGGTGTGCCCTTCCTTGACGCTGCCATCGGCGCGGTGCTATAAGTTTTAGTGCGTTTTAATGGGGTTGTGTTTTTGCCGGGACCGTCTAAACGCTTAGGAGAGGTGAGTTGCTGTGCAACAACCTGCGGCTGGGCAAAAAAAGCGGGTCTTGGTCGTAGACGATGAACGGCATATCGTACGCCTCGTGCAAGTCAACTTGGAACGGCAGGGTTACGAGGTTCTGACTGCCTACGACGGCGTGGAGTGCTTGGAGAAAGCCAAAGCCGAAAAGCCCGATTTGATCGTGTTGGATGTGATGATGCCCCGTATGGACGGTTTTGAAGCGCTCCAGCGGCTCAAGTCCGACCCTGAAACGAACCATATCCCCGTCATCATGTTGACGGCGCGCGCACAAGACCGCGATGTCCTGCAAGGCTACACCTACGGTGCTGACCTTTACCTCACCAAACCCTTCAGCCCGCTGGAATTGATTTCACTCGTCAAGCGGGTGTTTGAGAGCCAAGAGGAGGAAGAGGGCATCATCAAGCTGTGACCGACCACCGTTGGAGCGTCGCGTGAGCAGGCTCGGTCTTGCCGAGCCCTCAAAGGAGTTGACGGCATGGATGTATGCGTGCAAGTGGTGGAACTTTGTAAGTATTACACCGTGCACGAACGGGAACCGGGACTGTGGAATGCGCTCAGAAGCCTTCTACGGCGCCGCTATCGCCTCGTGAAAGCCGTAGACGGCATCTCCTTCACCATCGGTCGGGGTGAGGTCGTCGGTTTTCTGGGACCCAACGGTGCGGGGAAGACAACGACGCTCAAGGTGTTGGCTGGCTTGTTGTGCCCGACGGGGGGAACGGTGCGGGTGCTCGGCTACGACCCCTTTCAGCGCCACCCCGATTTTCTCCGCCGTATTACGCTCGTGATGGGACAACGGTCCCAACTCGTCTGGGATTTGCCCCCAATGGAAACTTTCCTGCTGAACAAAGCCATTTATGACCTTTCGGACGCCGATTTCCGCGATGCGTTGGACGAATTGGTGGAGTTGCTGGATTTAGCGCCGTTGTTGTCTAAACCGGTGCGGCAACTTTCGTTGGGCGAACGGATGCGGTGCGAGTTGGCGGCGGCGTTGCTGCATCGCCCGCAGGTGTTGTTCCTTGACGAACCGACGCTGGGTCTGGATGTGCTGGCGCAAGCGCAAATCCGTCGGTTCGTCCATGAATACAACCGTCGCCGACAGGCGACCGTGCTCTTGACCAGCCACTACATGGACGATGTATTGGCGCTCTGCCAACGGGTCATGGTGATCAACCACGGGCGGCTTATTTACGACGGCGATTTGACGGCTTTGTTGCATCGTTACGGACAAAAGAAAGTGTTGCAAGTCGTCCTTGACGATAGCGTCCCGGTTTCCGTGTTGGAGCGGTGGGGCGAAGTCGTGGCGTGCCATGACCGACGGGTGACCCTGCGGGTGCCCCGCGAGGCGACTTCCGCTGTCGCCGCTGAACTGTTGGCAGCCGTGCCAGTGCGGGATTTGACTATTGAGGAGCCGCCAATTGAGGAAATCATCGCTGCCCTTTTCAACACACCTGCGCAGTTAACCGGCATCTCATGCACTGCTGTATCGGTCGGCAACGGGGCGTGATGAAGCCTGTTGCGCTGGCGAGGTGGCGGTGCCAATCTTTGGATGGGTCGTGATGCCGTCGCAAAAGGCGTTTGCCTTTTCATCGGGTAGGTGATTTGTATGGCGCGCCCTCATTTGGCATCATGGCAAGCGCCGAAGGCTGACCCCGTTGCGGAGTTTGAGGCAGCGGTGCTGCCGTTGCGGGACGAATTGCGCCGCGTCGCTTTGCGTCTCACCCACTCGCCCGACACTGCCGAAGATTTGGTGCAGGAAACCCTGTTGCACGCCTTTCAAGGGTTTTCGCGCTTTCGCCGGGGGACGAACCTGCGGGCATGGCTGATGCGCATCCTCGTCAACCTGTTCATTAGCCATTACCGTCACCAGCAGCGTTCCGTTCCGACCGTCTCTTTGGAAGGGTTGTTGGAAGAACTGGACATTGACGACGACGAGACGGACCTTTTAGTGGACGACGGGTGCGTCTCCCCCGAAGAGGCAGTGTTGGCGCGTGTGATGGACGAAGAAGTGCAACGCGCCTTGGAGCAGTTGCCCGAGGTGTTTCGGGAGGTCGTCGCCCTCTGCGATCTGGAGGGGCTCTCTTACGCCGAAGCGGCGCAACGGTTGCGAGTCCCTATCGGCACCGTGCGTTCGCGCCTCTTTCGGGGACGGGAGATGCTGCGGCGCCTGCTGTGGGATTACGCGCGCAAGCGGCGCTGGGTATAGCGCCAGGGATGTGCATGGACCAACTAGAAAAAGGGTGCGCCCAATGGCGGGAGAGCCTCAGTGCACTGGTGGACGGTGAGTTGCCGTTCTCCGAGCAGCGCGCTGTGTGGGAGCATCTGCGTGGTTGCGCGTCCTGTCGTGCCTACTACCGCCAACTCAGCGCGCTACAGCGCCGCCTCCATCGCACCGACCCTGTAACGCTCTGGCTCCGCACATTGCGCGCTAACCGTTGGTGGCGTAGAGCCTTAGTGGCATCGGTCATGTTGACCGCGTTGCTCTCTGCTGGAGCGACGGCTTTTTTCGTCCACCGCTGGTGGTATGCACCAGCCATGACGCCGATAGCGGCAGCCGGCCTTTTTAATCACCACGCTGCCGTTCCGCCAGAATGGCAAGCCAACCCGTCGTGTGCTGTGGGTATCGCTTGCTTGGGTGAACGCACGGCGACCGCTCAGCCACAGTTCATCGCGTTGCCGCGTTGGGGACGATTGGAACGCGCCGGCGTGTGCGAGTGTTTGGGCGTTCCGATCGCCCTTTACCAATTAACTGTCCAGCGTTCGCCCGTCTTGCTGTTGCAGTTCAATACTGACCAGTTACCTTTGCAAGCGCCGGCTGCGGAGCGGCTGGTTATCAACGGTCAACCGCTCACTTGCACGGTCGTCGCAGACACCCATGTGCTGATGTGGCAGCGAGGCAAACAAGGTTTCGCTTTGGTCGCTCCGTTCGGGAAAGTCAATCTCTTTCAAGTCTTCCACCACATCGCCCCGCCGTAATCGGTGGGCGCCTGTCCTCAACCGCGCCCCAATTGCGGCGCGGAGGGAGCCCGCTCTTTGAAGGGCGCATTTCATCAGGTGCATGCTCCATCTGCGGCAGCGCTGTGGCGCTGCCCTCTGAGATTTGCGGACAGGCATGAACCCAATGGGTCGGTGATACCACGATGCTGGACAAGCGGTTGTCCATCATCCTACCGGCTTACAATGAGCGGGGCAACCTTGCCCCGTTACTGCGGGAAATCGCCGATGTAGCGGCGAAGTTGCCCTCGCCGACCGAGGTCATCGTCGTGGACGATGGCAGCACCGACGGCTCGCCGTTAGAGGTTGAGCAGGTCGCCCCTGCCGTCACCCCGCCGCTGGATGACCTTTTGCTGGTGCGGCTCAAAGGCAATTGCGGGCAAACGATGGCGACGACGGTCGGCATTTTGCACGCCAGCGGCGATGTCATTGTGCTGATGGACGCTGACCGCCAAAACGACCCCGCTGACATCCCGAAGTTGCTTGGCAAATTGTCGGAAGGGTTTGATGTCGTGTCCGGATGGCGCCGCGACCGCAAAGACCCGCTGACGAAGACCTTGCCGTCACGGTTCGCCAACGCCCTCCTCGCTTGGGCGACCGGCGTGCCGGTGCATGATTTGGGTTGTTCGCTGCGGGCATATCGGGCGTGGGTGCTGCAAAGCCTCGCCCGTGAAGGCTTGCATCACCGCTACATGCCCATCTACTGCGCTGCCAAGGGCGCACGGATCGCCGAAGTGGTCGTCCATCATCGTCCCCGCACCGTCGGTCAGTCCAAGTATGGGCTGAAACGGGTGTTTGCCGTTTTGAAGGACTTGCCGTTGCTGGTCTTTTTAGCGCGTTACGGACAACAACCCTTTGCCGGCATGGTCGCTTACGGGACAACTGTCGCGGCGTTGACATTGGTCGGCATCGTCGCAAGTGCGTGGACAAAAGCGATGTGGCTGACCGCAACGGTAGCCGCGATGGCGCTCGGCGCTGTGTTTTGCGGCTTAGGGATCGCCACAGAATACGCTTTGCGGCTTAGCGGCAAACGCGCCGAAATTGCCCGCCACGCCGTCGCGGAAACCAAGCGTTTTCGCGCCCTCGCCCCGTCGTCGCCGACCAATGCGCCGTAGGAGGGTAAAGGATGCAACGCATCCGCACTTACCTAGCGTTCGTGCGATTTGAACACACCGTTTTTGCACTGCCTTTTGCCTTGACATCGGCGTGGGTCTGTGCCGGGGGCGTTCCGCCTCTGCGGCAACTGTTTTGGATCGTCGTGGCGGCGGTCGGTGCGCGGTCTGCTGCGATGGGTTTTAACCGCATCGCCGACTTGGAGTTTGACCGTCTCAACCCACGCACGCGCAACCGGGAACTGCCGACGGGCAAGTTGACCTTACGGCAGGCATGGGCATTTGTCCTCGCCGCCGCTGTCGTGTTTATTTTCGCCGCTTATCAACTCAACCGGTTGGCGTTTTGGCTGTCGTTCCCGACGCTGGCGTGGCTGTTCGGCTACTCTTACGCCAAACGGTTCACCGATTGGTCGCATGTGTGGTTAGGCTCAGCGTTGGGCATTGCGCCCGTCGGCGCTTGGATCGCCTTGAAAGGCGCGATTGAGTTGCCCCCGCTACTGCTGATGCTGGCGGTCACTTGTTGGGTCGCCGGCTTTGACATCATCTACGCGACGCTGGACGAAACTTTTGACCGACAAGTGGGGTTACACTCGTTGGTCGTGCGGTTGGGGGCGCAGAAAGCCTTGTGGGGCGCCCGCCTGTTGCACGCGGTGTTTCTGACGGCGTTGGCAGCCTTCGGCAAAGTCGTCGGCTTGGGGGCTATTTTCTGGACGGCATGGCTGTTCACCGTGGCGTTCATCGCTTACGAACACACCATCGCCGAACCGGGCAACCCACAAAAAGTCAACACGGCGTTTTTCACGGTCAACGGCGTTGTCAGCGTATTGTTGTTTGTGTCAACGGCGTTGGACCTCGCGGTTCGTTGACCGCTTCGCTACCACTGTTCCAACACGGCTTGGGCAAAAAGTGGGATAAGCAATTCGTGATGCCCTGTCAAGTAATAGCCTTTACCGCCGAGGGCGTCGGCTTTTTCCGGTGGGTTGCGCCAAGCCCGATAGTGGCGGATGAAGTCAAAAGTGGCGCCGACAAACCGTTGCGGTTCGCCCCATAAGTTGCGGGCGACGGTCAAAGCCTTTTCCAACACGGTCGGCAACACCACCGCCGAACCCCACAGCAACACCACGCCGTCGGTCAAATCGCGCACCAACCGACACAGCAGGCGGAAGTCATGGTGCGTCGCGACGCCCCACGACGCCGGGTCAAAACTGCCGTGCATGTGGTTGACATCGGTGCCGAAGGCGACATGAACTGTGACGGGCACGCCCAGTGCGACGGACTGGGCGAGGACGCTGTGTTGCACGAACGGACCGTTGCTTTCCAGCAGGGCTTCACCGATGGCTTGTCCCAAGCCGATTCCCCTTTGTGCGGCGCGTTGGGCGGCGGCGTTGATGAAATCGCAAGGTTCTTTCGCCATGCCGAAAACGCCCGCTTGCATGCCAGCGGTGACATCTTCGCTGGTGCGTCCAAAGAGCGCCAACTCCACATCGTGGTAGGCGGTCGCCCCGTTGACCGCCAGAGCCGTCAAAATTCCCTCACGCACGAGTTGGATAACGATGGGCGATAAACCGACCTTGATGACATGGGCGCCGAACAGAGCGATGACAGGACGACCGTCGCGGCGGGCTCGCACGACAGCGTCCACCAATTCCCGCAACTCTTTGGCGGCGAGAATGGACGGCAAGGAGTGCCAAAACTCAACAAAGGTTGCCCCTTTGCGCAAAGGGCGCGCCAAGAGGTCCTTCTCCACTTTGCTGGGGCGAACCGTGATGGAAATTGTGCGCACTTGGTTCAAATCCGCTGGTTGCCAGTTGCCCATCAGGACTTACCTCCTCGTTCTGTGCGCCACCCAATTTGGCGGCGCTGCAGGAACAACGACCTCCGAGAAGTCGGCGGAGCGTAGTTGCCCCATCCGGCGTGGGAAAATCTTGCCACGGGTTGTCGCTTGCGCTAACGGACGCGATCGTCAAAATTCAAGGGCGTAAAAAACTTGTGGCAAGGAGGCGAGACAGGTTGCCGACAGTGCGACTGGGATTTATCGGCGCCGGGGGCATCGCCGGCTTCCATTTGCAAAATTTGCAGCGCGTTCCCGAGGCAAAAGTCGTGGCGTTTGCAGACCCCAATTTAGACGCTGCCAAGCAACGGGCAGAGCAGGTGGGGTTGCCGGCTCGGGAAGGTGAGACGGTGTTTGGCGATTGGCAACTGATGTTGGAGCGGGTGGAGATGGACGGTGTCCTCGTTCTTTCCCCCCACGCCCACCATTTTGAGCAAATCGTGGCGGCACTGCAACGGGGCTTACATGTCCTTGCGGAAAAACCGATGGTGGTGACCAGCGAACAGGCGCAAAAAGTGGTCCTCGCCGCGCGCCAAGCCGGTAAACAAGTCGTCGTCAGTTACCAACGCCGCTTCACGCCTGTTTTTCGCTTCATCCGTGACCAAGTGCACAAAGGGGCGCTGGGCGAACTGACTTTTGTGGAAGCGGTCATCGGGCAAGATTGGCAGCAACTGACGCAAGGCACTTGGCGCCAGATGCCGGAACTCAGCGGCGGCGGAATGTTGATGGACTCAGGCAGCCACATGGTGGATTTTGTGCTGTGGACGGTGCCTAACGCACCTGTCAAAGTGTCTGCGACGATCAGCCAGTGCGGGGCGCCTGTGGAAATCAACGACATCGTGGGTGTGCAGTTTTCAGGTGGGGCGTTAGGGGCGCTCATCGCGATGGGCAACTTCACCCATTTTATGGAGCGCTACACCTTTGTCGGCACCGAGGGCGCTATGTGGTTGGACAGAGGGCAAGTCGTGTGGCAGCCCATGGGCGGCGAACAGCGCGTCGTGGAAGCCAAAGAGTTGCCGCCGGCGTCTACGCCTGACCGCCATTTTGTGGATGTCGTGTTGGGGCGCGTGGAAAACATGAGCCCACCCGAGGACGCATTCAAGGTCGTTACGCTCACGACAGCGGCATATCAAGCAGCGGCGACGGGGCAAACCGTCGCGGTTCCCTCTTTGCCCGCGTAAAAACCGGCTGGGGCGCAAGCGCCCCTTTGCGCCCCAGCCGGTTTATTTTCCTAACCTTTGCGGGCGCGGCGCTGGCGTGGCACTTTGAACCCGGCGAGGATGCGGCGGGCTTTGTTGGCATCGGCGTCGTTGTCAAACGCGAACAAGGCTACGAACCGATTTGCTAACACTGCGGCGTGAACGGAGGCGAGGTTAATGCCGGCGTCAGCGATCGCTTGGGTGAGGGCGTGCCCCAAGCCCGGCTTGTTGGGTCCTTCTACGCGCAAAACAACGGGCGATTTGGCTTCGCTCAAACCGACGGAACGAGCGGCGTCCATTGCTTTGCGTCCCCGAATGGGATAAACCCAGACATCGCCGACACCGATTTTGGCGGGGTTGCGTTGTGCGAGCACGACTGTCAAGTCAGCGCCAGCCGCTGCCAACGGTTGCAACAGCCGTGACAACGACCCAGGTTTGTCTTCAATCTCACCGCTCCACAGTGCCAGTTTCTCCACCTTCAGTGCCATCAGAAAATCACCCCCAGAACGCGCGGCTTCGCAGGTAAAAGGCGCCTATCAAGATAGCGTCAGGTGTGCTTTTTGTCAAGGGGTTTGGTGCCGCTGGCTAACCACGCGTAGCCGCAAATGGACTGCAGCCTTTCTACGGGCAAATGCGGTCGGATCAGCGCCAAAAACTCGTCGCGGGTAAAGCGGAAAAAGTAGATACCGCCTTTGTGCACACCTTCCTTTTTGAACGCCCGCACCAACCACGAGTAATGGTAGCCGGAGATGGCATAGCGACCTCCCGGTTTAAGCACACGGGCGATTTCGCTGACGACGCGGTGTCGCATGCGGTCGCTGGGCACATGCTCAATCATCTGGCAACTGGCGACCGCGTCAAAAGTGGCATCCGCAAAAGGTAGAAATGCGGCATCGGCGTGCACGAGAAGCACCCGCTCGGCGAGCCCCAGCCGTTGCATCCGCTCCGCACACCGCTGCAAGGACGCTAACGAGAGGTCGGCGCCGACGAGATAGTCGGCGTAAGGGGCGAAGCGTTGCAGCATGCGCCCTGTTCCGCACCCGATTTCCGCCAAGACACCAAAGCGAGGGCGATCCCCGCGCAGCGCCCGCACGGTCATGGCGGCTTCAAAGGGGGTCAAAAGCATCAAACCCAGCAGGCGGTCATAAAACGCTGACTGCTCGTTGCGCGCTTGCATCTCGCGTTGCTTCCATTGCCACTCATGGGTATCGTGGTGGTGCGCCAAATCAGCGACGACAAAACTCGGGATGCCGTCGTGCACCGGGTAGACCCGCTTGCACGCCGGGCATTCCAACTCGGACAGGTTAGGGTGCAAGGGCGCGTGATCTAACGGACACACCAACAAGCGATAGCGCCAATCGTCCATCCGCACCGCCTCCCTCAAACTGTCGGTTCATTTTGCGTGGCGTAAGTTTTGCGTCACCAGTGGTAGCGGGTTGATGGGATGTGCTAAGGTTTTGGACGGTGACCCGCCATGCGGGCGCAACCTCTGTGCCCTAAATGCCAACTACCTTTGCGGCGCTATACGGTGGGCACGGTAACAGCGGACGGGTGCTTACAGTGCGGCGGCGTCGCGTTGGCGCCGACGACCCTTTACACCCTTGCGCAGGCGCCGCACCTCGCTTTCGCACTGGAAGACGCTTTTGCCGACCAAACGCCGATTCCCCTGCTTGCCTCAGAAATGCCCTGCCCGTTGTGCGGTGCGCTGATGGAGCGGGCTTTTCTCGCCGTAGCGCCCAGCATGGAAATTGAGCGGTGTCCGCAATGCGGACTTATCTGGTTGGACGACGGTGAACTGGCAAAACTGGGACAGACACTGCAACGCTCTGTCCCTTCAGCGCCAACGGACGAGCAGGCAGGCGAAACCCCCGCGACAGCCCCACCGACATGGGTCTACTGCGCCCACTGCGGGCGTGAGAACTTTTCTGACGCGACAGAGTGTTGGGCGTGCGGCGAACCGTTGGTGCCGGAACAACCCCCGCTGCCTGGGTTCGCCCAACGCATGGCGGAATGGGTGGCAATGGCTTTGGGTGGAACGGGTGCCATTTTGTTCGGCACCTTTGTCGCCCGCCCGCAGGGTGATCGTTGGGCGGCTCTCGGTTTGATGCTCATGCTGTGCGGGCTAGGTGGATTAGCCCTTTTGCGGCGGGTGTGGCGCCGCCCTCGCGGGTCGGGTGTTTTCCCCGGCTACAGCGAGTAAACCCCTTTCATTTCAGCCGCCTTTAACGGTTCTTTTTGCGATGACGCATCATGCGGCGGCGTTTTTTCCGCCAATGTTTTTTGGCTTTTTTTCGCCACCATTTTTTCGTTGAACCCATCGTGTCACCTCCGTTAGCAAAGTTTGCGCGGCACAACAATTTAACGCCGACATGGCAAAGAGGCAAGGGGCACTGCATACTTTGGCGCGGCATGGTATGTCACCGACAGCGGAGGTGCAGCCGACGATGGCGGTGCGTCAAAGGCTCACGCCGGCGCAACGAGAGCAATTTGAGCGCGACGGCTTTTTGGTCGTCCGCAAGGTGTTTACGGACGACGAAGTGAAGGGGTTGTGCGATACCTTTATGCGCCTACACGCACTGGGCTTGCAAGGTGCTTTGGATTGGTATCGCCCGACACCGCCGACGCAGACCGATGACCCGCTGAAGATTTACCCGCGTATCATGCACCCGCACCGTTACGACGAGACCGCCCGTCGCTACATGTTGGACGACCGTTTGCTGGACATTTTGGCGGACTTGTTCGGTGAGGAGCCGATGGCAGCGCAAAGCATGTTCTACTTCAAACCGCCAGGTGCGCGCGGGCAAGCCTTGCACCAAGACAACTTTTACCTGAAAGCCCATCCGGGCACTTGCATGGCGGCATGGGTCGCCATTGACCCTGCCGATGAAGAAAACGGCGGTATGATGGTCGTGCCCGGCACCCATCGGATGGACATCGTGTGCCCCGAAGAGGCTGACCCCAACGAATCGTTCACGACCCACTTTGTGCCGCCGCCCGCAGGAACGCAGCCGATCCTGGTGCCGTTAGAGGCGGGCGATGTGTTGTTTTTCAACGGCAGCCTTATTCACGGTTCGCCGCCCAACCGCTCCCGTCATCGGTTTCGGCGGGCGTTTATCTGCCACTATGTCGGCACCTCTTGCACCAAGATCGCCCGTTACTACCTGCCGTTGTATCTGCGGGACGGGCGCACAATAGACTTGCCCGTCAACGAATGGGGCGGACCGTGCGGCGAGGAGTTTCCTGAACCGAAAGGTCCGCATTAGCCTTCCTGCCCGTGCCCGAGGCGCTCGCGTTCCCAGAAATGCATGGCGGCGGCGACGGCATCTTGGGCGAGGTCGGTGGTCAGTTGGTCTTGGCGCACCAAGACCAAAAGGGCGGCGGGGAAAAGCGTCCGCGCTAAGGCTTGCACCCATCGGGAGCGCCAACGGTCGGCGACGACGATGACGGCGGGCGCTTGTCCCAACGCCCGCAGCGCTGGCGCCAATTGCCGCCAAGGCACCGCCATCGTTTGGGTAACTTGCAATTCCGCGCCGTCCCGACGCAGCAGGGCAATACCGCAGCCGTGCCGGTCGGGAGCCAGTCCCAGCCAAGTCGCGCGTTGGCTCATAGCCTGTCTCTCCTCGGTGTGACATGGCATCATAAGGCAGGCGCCGAAAGGAGGTAACTGCTATGACCCGCACAGAATGGTCGGAGATCGTCTACGCCGCTTTGGCTTTGCTGGGGGTTGCGTGGCGGCGCCGCACCGATAGCGCCGGCGTGACAGCATTGACATAATGCCCGATGACAACCGCCGTCGTCAAAAGCGAGGGTGATCGCCATGTTGGAAGTCAAAGTGGAAACTGTCGCCCAGGACCTTTGGGATCACCATGTCGTGATCTTACGCGAACCGACGAGCAACCGCGTTTTGCCGATCTGGATCGGACGCGCTGAAGCCATCGCCATCGCCTTAGAACTGCAAGGCGAAAAGCCCCCGCGCCCGTTGACGCATGACTTGATGCGGAACATGTTGGAAGAATTGGGCGTTCGGGTCGTTCGCGTCATCATCCACGACCTCGTGGACAGCACCTACTACGCGACCATTTACTTAGAGCAGATGGGACGGTCCTTTGCCATTGACTCTCGCCCCAGCGACGCCTTGGCGTTGGCGTTGCGCACCGGTGCCCCCATCTTCATCACAGGCAATGTCATTGATTCGCTGATGGACCTGAACATGGAAGACGACGAAATGGAACGCTTCCGCCGCCTCATGCAACAACTGGAAGACGAAATGGGCGGTGAAGAAGGACGCTGATGGCGGAGCCACGCACCTGTCTCACGACGATGCCACTTTGTTGTCCAGCCGTTGCCGCATCGTCGCTAAAGACACAGGTTGACCCGTACGGCAACTCTCCCAGATGGCTTCGTGCACCAGCATGACCTTCAGCCCGTCTTCCAACGTCGCGAGGGGGAAGGCATCCCGCGCCCCTTGCACCCACGCGGAGAAGTGCTCCAGTAACCGATCTGTCGTGTCGCCCCGCACCGGTTCTGTCTCCACCGTTTCGGCGACGCGTTCGTAAGCGCCGTCGTGGGAACGAGCCAAACGGTTGACTTCCACACCGTTAGCGACGATGCGGACATTGCCTCTCCGTCCGATAACGACATGGGCATTGGGCACTCCCCAACCTGCCATGCTGCCGTAGACCATGCCGGTCATCACGGAGTCAAATTGCAAGGTAACACAAAGGGTGTCAATGGCGTCTGTGTCGGTGACGGCGTTGCGGGCGTCAGTGGCGAACACGGTGTCCGGCTCACGCCCTGCGACCCACAGCACTAAGTCCACATCGTGGGTCAAAAAGTCGGTGATGCCCGCCCATGGTTCGGCGCGCAAGTAAGGGGCAGGCATGATGCCGGGATGGCGGCTGGATAAAATCACAAGGGGTTGCAAATCTTGGGCAAGTTCCCACCACCGTTGAAAGGACGGGTAGAACCGCAGTTGGTAGGACACTGCGCCACACACCCCCTGCACTTCTGCCAGCCGCACCAACTCCCACGCCTCGGCGGCGGATGTGGTCATCATCTTCTCCACCAAAATGTGCTTGCCGTCCAAGATCGCACGGCGGGCGACGGTGAAGTGTTGCTCTACGGTCGTAGCGATGTAGATGGCGTCCATCGGCACTTGCGCCAGCATTTCGTCCAACTGCGTGAAGGCAGGCACTTGCAACCGTTCACCGACTTGGCGCGCTCGGTCGCTGTCCGTATCGCACACAGCGACCAAACGGACGGACGGAAGTCGCATCATCAGTTCCGCGACGCTGGCGCCGCGTCCGCCGCAGCCGACAACGCCAAACCGTAGCGCCTCCATCGTCACAAACCCTCCTCTCGGAGTGTCTGCAGCAATCGCCAGTCTGTTGGACACACAAAATGCCCCGATTGGCACGGAGAGACTATGCGGCAGGGTAAACCGACTTGCCCTAAACTTGCTTTGACCGTTGCCAACAGGATAGCCTTCGCGTTAGGGGGCGTGTCGGAATGGCGACTGACATCCTAAGTTGCCGCCCGACGGTGAAAGGACGATACACTGCGGTGCAGTGCGGTAGGTGCCAAATGCAGCCGCGATGGATGGGGATCGTGGCGGTCGTCCTGATTATCTGCCCGTTCGCCGCAGGAGGCGCCAGTTCACCCTCCCCGCCATTACCCGTCAGCGCCAAATCCGCTCTCTTGGCGGATGCGGAGACGGGCAAAATCCTTTGGGCATATCAGCCCGATTTGCCGTGTTACCCTGCCAGCGTCACCAAGATGATGACCGCCGTCCTCATTTTAGAGCGGGGCAACTTGGACGATTGGGTGACCATCCCCAAAGAGGCGGCATTTACGGGCGAGTCGTCCATGGCGTTGAAGGAAGGCGAGCGGGTTCGGTTGCGTGACCTGTTGGCAGCGATCGTCGTGCGGTCGGCAAACGATGCGTGCGTCGCCGCTGCCATACACTTGGCAGGCTCTGTGGATAAGTTCGTGGGTTGGATGAACGAAAAAGCCCGGGAGTTGGGCATGACCCATACCCATTTCGTCAACCCCCACGGGCTGCATCACCCCAACCACTACACGACAGCGCGGGATTTGTTGACGCTGGCGCGTTACGCCTTGCGTCTGCCGCAGTTTCGCCGATTGGTCGCTCTCCCCGAAGTTACGATTGCCCCGACAAACAAATCGGCGCTGCGGCACTACCGCAATCGCAACAAACTGCTGACCCTCTATCCTGGCTGCGACGGGATCAAGACAGGCTACACTGTGCCGGCGGGCAAATGCTTGGTCGCCAGCGCCACGCGAGACGGTTGGCAGTTGATCGCCATCGTCTTGGGCAGCCAAAATCATTTCGCCGATTGTGCGACCCTGTTGGATTACGGTTTTCACTCTTTTGTCCGTTTGACCCTCGCCCAGGCTGGTGAGCCGATCACATTGTTCCATGTGCCCGGCGGTGACCCGGAATGGTTGCGGGGTGTCGCAGCGGAAACAGTGCGGGTCATCGTGCCCCGACAGGCTATCAACCGCGTGCGTTGTTGGGTGCAGCAAATGGTCACTCGCCCTCCCATTCAGAAAGGGCAGGTTATCGGCGAAGTCGTCTGGGACATCCCCGGCGCATCTGAGCACCGTGTCCGTGTCGTCGCGTTGCGGGCGATGGATTGGTCTCTGGAAGCCAAAGTCCACATGGTAGGGGAGCGCTTGCTGTTGGCTTTCTTTGTCGGGACAACCTTAGCCGCCCTCGGACGATGGTGGCACAAAAGGAGGCGACGACCGTGAAAGTCGGCATTCTGTCGGATAGCCACGACCATTTGACCAATTTGCGCAAAGCGGTAGAAGCCCTGAACGACTCAGGTGTCGGTTACGCCATCCACGCCGGCGATTTCGTTGCCCCCTTCGTCGCCAACGAACTGCAAAAATTGCGCTGCCCGTTGATGGGCGTCTTCGGCAACAACGATGGCGAACGGTTGGGACTGCTTGCCCGCTTCAAAGCGTTTAACGCCGAGGTCAAAGTCCAACCCGCTTTTGTGGAGTGGGACGGCAAACGCTTCGTCGTCGTCCACGAAGGCGATTTGGTGGAGGCGCTGGCACAAAGCGGTCAGTTCGCCGGCGTCATTTACGGACACACACACGCTGTGGACATCCGCCGAACAGCCAACGGTTGCCTCATCATCAACCCCGGCGAAGTCTGCGGTTGGCTGACCGGCAAGGCAACCGTTGCCCTGCTGGATACCGACACCCTGCAAGTGCAGTTGGTGGAACTCTGACGGCAGTTTGCGCCGATACGGCACTACCTGACACCGCTCTTTACATTCACCCACCGGTTGTTGCATAATTTTAATTAAGCCATACAATGTCGCGTTTAGGGAGGTGACGGTGATGTTGTGGCGCAAATTGCTGTGGGACGAAGAAGGGCAGACCCTTGTGGAATACGGGCTGTTAGTGGCGCTGATTGCCCTTGTCGTCATCGCTGCTTTAACGCTGCTGGGACAAAAGGTCGCCAACACCTTCAACAACATCAACGCGACGCTACCGTAGCGGCGCAGGGTATCGTCGGCGCTTCCAAGGGCATCACGCTTGAAAGAACGGTTCAAGGGTGAAGTAGCGTTCGCCCGTATCGGGGAAAATCGTGACAATCAGTTGGTCGGGGTCTATTTCCTGTGCCACTTGAGCGGCGACAAAGGCAGCAGCGCCCGACGAAATGCCGACGAACAGCCCTTCCTCCCGCGCTAAGCGCTTCATCATTGTGTAAGCGTCCTCATCGGTGACCGTCCGCACCTCGTCAATGACCGCCCTGTTAAGGACTTCAGGGACAAAGCCCGCGCCGATGCCTTGGATGCGGTGGGGACCAGGTTGACCGCCTGACAAAACTGGGGAACCAGCAGGCTCAACGGCGATGACCCGCACAGACGGTTTGCGCTGTTTGAGCACCTCACCGACACCCGTGATGGTGCCGCCTGTCCCGACGGTTGCCACGACGATGTCCACTTCCCCGCCCGTTTGCCGCCAGATTTCCTCTGCGGTCGTGCGCCGATGAATTTCAGGGTTCGCAGGGTTGAGAAACTGCTGGGGCATAAAGGCGTCGGGCGTCGTGCGGACGATTTCCTCGGCTTTGCGGATGGAGCCCAACATCCCTTCTATGCCCGGCGTCAGGACGATTTCAGCGCCAAAACTCTCCAAGATGTAGCGGCGTTCCAAACTCATCGTCTCGGGCATGACGATGATGCAGCGGTAACCTTTAGCAGCGCACACCATCGCCAACCCGATGCCCGTGTTGCCGCTGGTCGGTTCCACGATGACCGATTTGCCCGGTTCAATCAACCCCGCTTGTTCAGCGGCTTCAATCATGCTCAACGCGATACGGTCTTTGACGCTGGCGCAGGGGTTGAACATTTCCAACTTGGCGTAAACGGTCGCCGCAGACGCAGCGACGACGCGGTTCAAACGCACCAATGGCGTATCTCCGATAAGTTCGCAAATGGTGTCTGCGACTTTGTAAGCCGGCTTCACACGCTTGGGCAGACGCTTTTGGGCTGCCTTCGCGGTCGTTCGCATCGGTCGGTCACTCCCGGCGTTGCAGTTTCGTGCGACTGATTTTGAATGATGACACATGGAGGGCGCTTTTCGCCGTGTTAATCGCCTGCCCTCTCGCTATCACGAACAATGAACGGTTTGGGCGACTCGCTCTCCCAAACAGCAGTTAACGCAGTAGTGCTCGGTCGTGACAGGCTCCATAAAAGGACGATAGAAGCCGTTGGCGAAGGAACTGGCAGCCCAGTTGATTTGCAGGTTAACCGGGCTCATGTGGGCAGTGAACCTCTCCGCGACCATAATGCCCAAAGCGCCGGGCGGTATTAGCAGCAAACTCAGCCAAGGCTTTGCCGCACCGACAAAGGGGTGCTGTGTTGAATAATGGGGTTTGCTCGGAGGGCGGCTCTCCTGAGCCGCTGAAAATGGACGGGCATGAAGACCGTAACGGCGCGTCGGGAGACGCGCCCTCTGAGGCACCGCCGTAAGGACGATTCAACAAAGCACAAAGGGACACAAGCAAAAATCCCACCAGATTCCCAAACGCCCCGTCCCACCGTCATCCAGCACAGTAGTTGTTTCGGTCGCGAACACTTTAACGCGGTGATGGCGGAGAGGGTTGGAGTTGTTTCTGGAGGAACATGGGCGGACCGACATCGTGGGGAGGCAACGGCGACGGGGCAGTCAGTTGGCGATATCGCCACACCACCCAACCGAGAGCGACAAAAATGACACCGACCATAACGACCGCAATCACCCACCGAGGCACTTGCGTCACCCTTGCTCACCTCCGCGATCGGGCGGCTATCAAGCGACGACGCCTTCTGCCCACAAGCGTTACGGGTCGGGGCTAATCCAACCGCCTGCGCTGCGGGGCGCCGTCCAAATGCCGGTGCGCCGTGCGCGTGACAAGAAATCCGGTGCGCTGTTCAACCACCAACCGATAAATACCCGAGATTGCGAGAACTTGGCGTGCCCGTCGGTGTAAATGACGTTGGAGCCGAGAAGGTGGCGGGTCGCTCGCGTCTGTTGTGCATCGGTAGGGTTGGCGTAAGATGGGATGCAGTCTGCGGCGCATGCATCGGCAAAGGCGATCCGCCCGACCATAGAGTTGCCGTCAGGGTGAGCGCCATCCGCTGCCATGACATACATCGCCGGCTCCGCAATTTCCGCCAGGTGCCGTCCCGTTAAATCCCTCCGCAACAGCGTCCCTTCCACCTTCGCCGTGATAGGGTTGAAGTTCCAACCCGGCTCCGTGTTGAAAGAGATGGACACGAATGCGCCGCGCCAATCTGGGGTGAAATGGAAATTGCCCGCACGGAATGACGGCGGCTCCCACGGGTTGGGATGCAAGAACTCAGGGACGCTGGGGAGCGAACAGGTGCTGGGGTTCAAAGCCCACTTGAGTTTTGCTGACGGGCAGTCATAAACCTGCCGGTTGCGCAAATAAGGTTGCGATTGTACCTGCCAGCGCAAAAAGGCGTTCCAACCGAGATGCTGCCATGGTCCGTAAGACCTCAGGTCTGGTCGGTCACGCCAAGTCCAAGTGCCGAGGAACTGTTCGTCGTAGTCCTGCACATACTGCAAGGCGGCTAAGCCGATTTGCTTGCAGTTGGAGAGACAGGTCGCCTGCCGCGCTTTTTCGCGGGCTTGGCTGAAGACGGGGAACAGGATCGCCGCCAGGATCGCGATGATCGCGATCACGACCAGTAACTCAATGAGGGTGAAACCGCACCGCTGGGCAGTTTGTTGCGTCTTTGTCGTAAAGCGCCGCATCGTCAGTCCCCTCCTCGTGACAAGTTGGCGGATTCCACCGATGCGCAAAGTTAACACCGTGAGCGATGGCGGTTAACGGTGAATGTTGACCTTCAAAGAGGGTGAATTTTGACCCCTTAGGCGATATGCGCCGCAACGAAGGAGGCGTTGACTACGCCATAATTTGCGACGGTTGTTTGGCTCAAGGAGGTGACCGACAAGTGTGGTGGGCGCTGTTGGCGAGTGTGACGGCAGCGCAACCGGCTCACGCCGACCGTTTGGCGTGGTGGCGCGAGGCAAAGTTCGGCATGTTTATCCATTGGGGACTTTACGCTATTCCTGCTGGCGAGTGGAAAGGCAAAAGCGTCCGAGGCATCGGCGAATGGATCATGCACAACGCCCAAATTCCCATCCCCGACTACGAGCAACTTGTGCCTCAGTTCAACCCGACGGAGTTCAACGCCGATGAGTGGGTGCAGTTGGCGAAGGAAGCGGGCATGCGCTACATCACCATCACGACCAAACACCACGACGGCTTTTGCCTGTTTGACAGTGCCCTGACCGATTACGATATCATGAGCACACCCTTCAAGCGGGACATCATCGGCGAGTTGGTAGACGCCTGTCGGCGGCACGGCATCCGCATCCAGTTTTACTACTCGCTTCTGGATTGGCATCACCCTCACTATGTTCCCCGCCCCAAGTGGGTCCAAGACCCACCGGGGCACCAACGCGACTTCAACCGCTACTTGGACTACCTGTTCGGACAGGTGCGGGAGTTATGCGAGAAGTATCGCCCCGATGGCATCTGGTTTGATGGCGGTTGGGAACATCCCCCGCAGGAGTGGCGCGCTGAGGAGCTGCTCAAGATGATTTGGAGCCTCGTGCCCAGTGCCGTCATCAACAACCGCACGGGTTTGCCCGCCGATTACGACACGCCCGAGCAATATGTGCCCGCTGCAGGGGTGCGAACAAGGGAAGGGCGACGGCTGTGGGAAACTTGTATGACGATGAACGATACTTGGGGCTACCGCAAAGATGACTTCAACTACAAGTCGGTGCGCCAGCTCATCCACACCCTTGTAGACATCGCCAGCAAAGGCGGCAACTTTCTGCTCAATGTCGGTCCGATGGCAAACGGGCGCATTCCAACTGAGCAAGTTAGGCGGCTCCAGCAAATCGGGGCGTGGATGCGGCAAAACGGTGAAGCCATCTACGGCACGGAGCCGTCGCCTTTCCTCACCCACCAACCGCCTATCGGTGGCTGCACGGTGAAAGGCAATCGGTTGTTCGTGCACCTGTTTGAGTATCCCGCCGACCCATTGGAACTGTGGGGTTTGAAGACAAAGGTGCGACGCGCCTTCATCCTGAAGGACGGAACGCCTGTCGCCTTTCAACAAGAGGGATTGCGCCTCGTGTTGGATTTGCCACCGATCATCCCCGACCCTTACGACACAATCGTCGCGTTAGACCTTGAAGGAGCACCAGAAGCGGACAACGCTGTGCCCCAAGCGAAAGACGGTAGCATAGACCTGCACGCCCGTTTCGCCGTCGTGCATGGCAAAACCGCTCGCTACGAGTATGGGCACGGCAAAGACAACATCGGCTATTGGACGGACGAAAGCGATTGGGTCGCGTGGGAGTTCGTCGTGGAGCGGGGTGGGTCTTTCCGCGTGGACATCGCTTACGCCTGCGATAAAGGCACAGGTGGCAGCGAGTTCGTCGTGGAAGTGGCGGGACAAAAACTGTCAAGCATTGTGGAAGAGACTGGGGCGTGGACGACCTTTGTGACGAAATCGTTGGGCACAGTCACGCTGTCGCCAGGGCGCTACACCTTGACGGTCCGAGCGACGAAGAAACCGGGGACGGCGGTCATGAACCTGCAGCGGGTGAAATTGGTGCCGCAATGAGGTCTTACCCCACCGGTCAAAAGAAAGTATCATCGCGGGCAAGCGCAGCGTGCTGCGTTGAATAACAGCGTGCTGCGTTGAATAACAGGGTTTGGTCGGAGGGCGGCTCTCCAGAGCCGCCGAAACATAACGGCGCGTCAGGAGACGCACCCTTCGAGGCATTGCCGCAAGAGACAATTCAATAAAGCAAACGCAGCGTAAAGGCACCGTGCTTCGTCCAGTTTGCCCTGCTGCGGCAACGGTCGCGAAAGGTCTACCAAATAGCGCCACTGCACGGTCGCTGAGCAAAACCCCTGCGATGGCTGCCGTCAGAGAGCGCGACAAGGTCACTTCAGCGCCGGCGTCGCGTCAGGGTCGCATCCAGCAACAGGTGCAACCCGTCCGCCAACAGCAAACCTGCAAAAAAACTCAGCCAGTTGCGGCTAAGGGTGATGCTGGGATGCCAGTGGTAGCCCCATTGGTCCAACAGCCATAGTCCCAGCCCACCCAACGCCGCTAAGTAGAGCAGGCGCGTGAGGGCACCCAGCAGCGGTCGGTGCGATACCCCTCGGTGTCGAAACAGCCATGCGTAAGGCAGCCATAAAAGGCGCAACACGCCCCACCGTCGCGCCGGTCGGCTTGTCGCCAAGTCCAAATCGGGCGTCAACCAAAAAGTGCCAACCAAGTAGCCGGCGGCAAAACTAAGTTTGGACCAACCCGCCGGCAACGCGTAAAGCGTGGGCGGCAACACGAGCAAGTTGACGACTTCATGCACCCGTCCTGACGGCACACCCAATCTCCTCCATCGCAGTCATGGGGTCGGCAAGTCTGAAAGCACCGTTGCCCCTTGACACGGCGCGGCGACAAACCACGCCAACTCCCGTTCAAACACTTGAGCGTAGGCTGCCGCCACCTTTTGGGCGACCATTTCCGCTGCATTGGAGGGCACCAGCGCCATCGCGCAGCCGCCCATCCCAGCGCCGCACAGTTGGGCGCCGAGGGCACCTGCCTGCCGTGCCGCGTCCACGAGGAAGTCCAGCGCCGGCGTGCTGCAGCGGTAACTGCCTGCCGTCTGCCATAGCGGCGTCCGTGCTGTCCAGTGGCGCTGCAGCGCGGCATCGTTCGTCAGGAAGCGAAACGGAGCGCAGTTGCCGTCGCGCCACTGCGTCACGCGGTCGCCGTCGTGGCTGAAAGCCATGAGCGCCCCCACTTGGTGCCAATCGCCCTGTCGCACCGCTGTTCCAAACCGCTCGCTGCGGTCGCACTCTGCCAGCCCGAACCAGCACACGCCGCGCGGCTCCAAAGTCACTTCCCCGCCGTCGGGCGTCGTTTCTAAAGTCGCGGCGAGGCGGTCCCACCGTTCGCGGTGTTGGGGCAGTTGCAGTTGCAGGTCGCGGAGCGTCACCCGCTCCGGCAACGCTTGCAGTAAACCGTAGGGCAGCAGGTCGTCGCCCAAGTGGGACGGTGTCGCATCGCGCAAATGGATGAGGCGCCCCCGCAGATGGGGAAAATGCTCCCACCACAGCACCTTGCCCACTTCGTAAGCCGCCACGCGCCGGTTGAACTCCCATCGGACGACACCTGCTTTGTGTGCCCGCTCCCCGCTGTCCATCACCAGCACGCTGTAGGAGCCATCAAAAGGCAACCGTTCAACGGTCATCGGGAAAAAGCCGACCCGCAAAACGCACGCTGCTTGCGCCATCAAAATCGCTGCGTGGTCGCCGGCACCGCCCCGCGTCCCGACGAACCATTCACCGTAACCGCAAATCTCCGACAACCGCTCCAAATCGCCGCTGACAGGCGCGCCGTTTCGGTGCATCAGTGCCAACAGGCACGCAATAAACAGCGCCGACGACGAACTGAGTCCCGCTTCGGACGGGATGTCGCCCGCAACGACCAGTTCAGCCCCGCGCAACGAGCGCTGACCGGCGTCGTGGAGCAACTCTTTGCGCCAGTTGAACAGCGTGGCGGCAGCGGCTTCAGCGTAAATCGCCCAACTTGCGATGGGCTTGCGCCGCTGTGCCTGTCCTTGCGTCCACCGTTCCCATTCGTCCACATCCAACGGTCGCGACGGCGCCACCTCGGTAAAGCGGAACGCGTGGTGCGGAAAGGTGTGAGGTTGAGCGTGATGGACGACGACCATATCGTCATCGCGGGGGCGCACCGCTACCACGATTTCGCGGGGCACAGCGATCGGATGGACGAAGCCGCCTTGGTGGTCAATGTGGCGCCCCATCAGGTTGAGCCGTCCTGGCGCCCGCACTAAAAACAGCGGCGCCGTCAGCCCAACCCGTTGCGCCGCCGCTGCCAGCACCACACGAAACAACTCCGCTCGCTCCACACCATCCGTGCCGTAAACGCGGCGTGCCCAACGCTGCCAATCACCGCTGTCCATCCACGCCAACCATTCGCCCGTTTGACGCATCCTTGCGTCACCGCAAAAATTTGTGGCACCTGAAAACGATGAATGCATCGCCGTCCATCGGAGTGCCGTGACACTCAGCGGAAAAATTATTGGGGTGGTATCACAATGCGCTACAGCCACGCGTTACTCTTCTGCCTCGCACTGGTGCAACGGGCTATCGCAGCGCCTTTCATCGCGCCCGATTGGCAGGGGCGTGAACCGCAGTTTGAACCTGCTTCACTGTTTTGGCGCACCCGCGAGTTTCCCACCGCGCCCGTCCTTTACCGCACCGTCCTTCAACGACCCGTCAAGCCGTTGGACTTTGCGGCGGTGCGCGTTCAAACCCGCCGCTACGCTTATCTGTTTGTGACACGGTTTGACCGCTTTTCTGCCCTTGACCCTTTCGGCAAACTGATTGCCAAAGCGGAAGCCCCAAAGGAGCACCCCGATGCTGAAGTGACATTGCTCACCGACTTAACACCCCATTTGATCCCTGCCTTGCCCGATAAACTTGCATCGCGCCCGGTTGCCCTTGTGCTCAGTGCGCCTGCCGACGGTTTTCGGATGGAAGGCGTTTTGGTTTATCGTGATGGCGCAGTCCAAACTTTTGGCAGCGAACCGAACCGATGGCGCGCCCAAAAGTTCCCGCCATTGACAGTTCTTGAGTTTGAACCTTGCATGCTCCCCGATTTTGATGACAGCAAATGGTTTCCCATCCGCATCGTCAATGGCGCAACGGAAACACCCAAACCACAACTTGTCGCTGAATTGCGTGAGTTCGTCTCAGAGGAGCGAAAGAATCGGCTGCATCGGCAATTGGATGATGCTCGGTGGCGACTAACTTTATTGCGCGATAAAGGCATCGTCATCGTGGACGACGAAGCCTTCGGTTGGGCAGGTTCGGGACGGCTACCAGAATGGGTGCGGGAAAGCGCTGAAAAGTTGCTGCAAATGATGGCAACGGATGAAGGCAATGAGCAAATCGTTCTGTCAACTGAAGCCCTTTCGCTTTTCGTTTGGGCAAGCGACGAAGTGACCAACCTCGCCAATCATGTCAAGTTGTGGCGAGCGTTGCGCCAACCCGAAAAAGCACAAAAATGCGAGCGCGAACTTAGCGCCATCGCACCTTTGCTGCACAAAGCGGAAAAACTCTTGCAACTGCCAGAGCCGAAATCAGGGAAGGAGTTGGCTTCTGCACTTGAATTGCTGCGAGAGGTGAGGCAGAGGCTTTTGGCTTTGCGCCATCCTGATGTTGCGAAAGCGCTCATCATCAACGACCTCAATACAGGCTTGGAAAACAAATTCGGGTGGTTTGACACGACGGTTTTGTTGGACAACGACATTAACCGATGGGGATTGCGAATTTCAACACCTGCAACAGTTTTCGCCAGCCCCCTCTCACCAGCAGCGCTCGTAACTGTCAAGGGCAAAGAATTCACTTTGGAAGGTTGGGAAAATTTGAAGCCAATCCGGGTTTACCGAAAACCGCCTGATCTGACCCCCATCGGTGTCTGGGTTGTGCTTGATGGCAGAGTGCAGAGTCTGCGACCGCAACACGACGGCACAGTTTACGACAGAACTCAACACGGTCGCATGAGCGAAAACTGGATGTTGATCGTTTGCGACATGGCTCGCGGTGGTGGGTTACCTGTTCAACTCATTTTCCTGCAAGCGCCAACAAAAGTTGTGTTCCGACAGAGTGAAAAGGGCACAACGGCAATCACTGTCCTCTTTGAAAAACCGAACGCTCAACTTTTTGTGCTGAAACCTTTCAAGGAATGGCGTGGCTTTCTGCGCATGGCTCAAGTCTTGACACAGACACCGTTGAAGGAAAACGAAGCAGCACCTTACATCCATCAATGCCGTTTGTGGTCGCGGGCGTTGCTTTGCTATCCCGTAACCTTCAGCGAAGCCTTCGTGCGAAATCCGAGCGATGCCGAGACATTGATCGTCGCCAACGCTTATAACTACCTTGACTTGCATGACGATTGGGGAACAGAGCCGATCAAGTTAGCCCCGCTGCCTCCGTTAGCGAGTTACGGTTTGCTGCGAGGTTACCCCAAATTGCAAGTTGTGAGCGACGCGGAAGTGCTCGGTTCATGGGGGATTTGGGGAGACCACATCGCTGTCGTCGGAAGCGATGTCATCGTCTACCAAGTGCCAATCCACCTGTTCAATCGCTTTGGAGGTTTCACAGCCTTCTGTTTCGGACCGACGGACATCGGCGTTCCGGGCAACTTGACAGAACTTGAACTCATCAAACGCACGGGCGCAAACAGTTTCCGACCGCAACATAACCGTTCGGACGATGCAGCGATGCAACTTGTTCGTTGGTGTGTTGAGCGTGGATTGCAGCATGTTTTCAATGTGGACGAGAAGTGGCTGCCCGATGTCGTGGAGCATTACCGAACGCTGGCGAAAATGTGTAAAGACCTGCCACCCGACACAGTTGCCTACGATTTGCTCAACGAACCTGAGACTCGTGAACCCGCCGCCTACAACGCCTTGCTCAAACGCATCACTCAAGCAATACGGGAGTTTGACAAAACCCATTTGATTTACGCTGAAGTCATCGCCCCTTGGGGACCGAGCGCTCAACCTTACCCTGAAGCGGCGTTTGCAAACCTTGAGCCGACAGGTGACCCATTGACAGTTTACAGTTTCCACGATTACGAGTATCGGCTCATGCCTCGTTATCCCAACGAGAAAGTTGACATTCGCACCTTGCTGGAGCGTTGGCTGCCCGCTTTCAAGTTCAGCATTGACCATCGTGCTCCTATCCATTTAGGCGAGTTTGGAGGATTTGAGCAAACGAAGGAAGACATTTACGCCAACCGTTGCGCCGTTACGATGCTGCTTGACCACTTCCGAATTTTTGACCGCTTCGGTTGGCACTTTCATTACTACAGCAATCGCGGGATTGTCAGGGTGCGAAGGGATAGCAGCCTTGAAGAGAGCCTCGTTCAGGAAGCCTTCAGGCGCTATTTAGGGCGCCGACGGTTGAATGCTGTGCGGGGCGCTGCAAACTGATGGGGTGCGGGGTGAACGCAAATGGACGCGGACTTGCAAGCCGTTGAGCAATTGGTGCGGCGTCGGTTGCCCCCCACCGACGCTGCGGTGCGTCTGACCGTCTTAGGCGGTGGTGTCTCCAATTTGGTCGTCAAGGTGCAGGTAGGCGATGAGGCGTTTGTCGTCAAGCAGGCGTTGGGGCAACTACGGGTGCAAGACGAATGGGTGGCGGACCGATCGCGCATTCTCCGTGAAGCGGCGTGCTTGCGGGCGCTGCGGCAATTTGTCGGCACCGATGTCGCCCCACAAGTACTTTGGGAAGACCGCGACCATTTCGCTTGCGCTTTGGAATGCGCTCCCAACGGTAGCCGAACCTGGAAGCAGGACTTGCTAAGCGGCATCGTTGACCCGACGGTGACCGAACGCGTCGCTCACACCTTAGCCCGCTTGCATTGGGCGACCTGCGACCGTCCGCAGGTGCAGCGCGATTTTGGTGACTTGAGCAACTTTGTGGAGTTGCGGATTGACCCCTACTTCGTGACGATCGCTCAACGCCACCCTGACTTGAAAGCGCCCATTGAAGCGGCGACGGCGCCACTGTTGACAGTGCGCCGCTGCCTCGTTCACGGCGACTATAGCCCCAAAAACTTGCTGCTATTGCCCGACGGACGCCTTTGGGTGTTGGACTGCGAGGTGGCGCATTACGGCAACCCCGCTTTTGACATCGCCTTTTGCACCAACCACCTGCTCCTCAAAGCCATCCACCTGCGGTCACTGAAGCATTTGAACGAAGCGGTGCGGTTGTGGAGCGTTTACTGGAGCGAGGTCGGGTTGCCCGACCGAACAGACCGCGAACGCGATGCCGTTCGGACATTGGCGGCATTGATGCTCGCCCGTGTGGACGGCAAATCGCCCGTTGAATATCTGACCGACGAAGGGAGGCAGACAGTGCGGTGGATCGCCCGGCAATTGATCGCCGACGGCACGGACCACTTTGAGGCTGTGCAAACAGCGGTCGCCGACGCCTTGCGCCGGCGCTAACGGTCACTCGTCATCTTCTGCGCCTTCCGCCACCGATGTCAACCCAAAGGCTTCCGCCAGTTCAGTAGCGCGGACTTTGGACAGTTGATGCGCCAAGAGCCGTCCGTTGAAGTAACCGCAGCCTACCACGATCCCACCCAGCGCCAACGCCACATAGCCCGGTGACCAGCCCTCAGTGGGCAACTGTTCCCGCACGCAATCTATCGGTTGCCCCGCTAGCAGTTGGCGCCATTGCTCTTCTGTCAAGGCGATACGGTGGCGCACGATGTGGCTGTCAAGGAGTTGCAATAGCGGGGTCGTCGGTTTCCAACCGTTGGGCACCTTGCGCAACGCCCGCAACCCGACCCGTAGCACCGCACGGTGCTGCGGAATCAGTTCCAACGGCACGGTCGTCAGCCAGATAGCACCACCGCTCCACAAGTAGTGGAAGCGGTCCAGCACCTCTATTGGGACGCCAAACCGCTGTGGCAAGTAGCGTAACGCTTCGCGCTTGCATTGCTCCGGTGCCAAACGCATCGCTATCACCTCATTTTTCAGACTCAGTTCCCCTCACTTACCGCTTGGTGGCTAAGCCAAGCAATTTCTCCGCCATTGCGGACGAACTCCACCAACGGCAAGGCGTATTCGGCGCGGGAAAACGGTGGGACAAGGAAAACGCCAGGGCAATGGCGCAAGGCAATTTCAATCAACTCTTGGGCGATGGCAATGCCTTCCGTGAGTTGCTTGTCCTTCGGAGCCTTTTCCATTCGCTGCAAGAGGGTGTCAGGCATCCGCACGCCGGGCACGGTTTTCCAAAACGCAGCGTTGCGGGCGCTGATGAGGATTCCGATGCCGACGAAAATGGGGATGCCGACTTCTTGCATGACTTGCCCGCACGCTTTGATGCGGTCGGGGTCAAACACCGCTTGCGTCAAGGCAAATTGCGCACCTTTTTCTACTTTGCGTTTGAGCCGCTTGACTTCCGCCGCCAAGTTGGGCACATTGGGGTTGAACCCCGCACCGATAAGAAAATCTGTCCGCTTGCCGATAGGCGCGTCTACCCAATTGACCCCTCGGTTGAGTTTGCTCAGCAACTCAATGATTTGAAAGCTGTTCAGGTCGTAGACGCTGCTGGCACCGACATCAGGTGCCAAACGGGCAGGGTCACCCGTCACCGCTAGCACAGCGGGGATGCCCAACACCGCCATGCCCATCAGCAACGATTGCGCTCCGATCAAGTTATGGTCGCGTCCGGCGAAGTGGCAGATGGTCGGCAACCCTGTTTCGCGCTGAATCAAAAGCGCCATCACTAAATTGCTCAGCCGAATGGAGGCAAGGGAGTTGTCGCCGATGCTGATGGCGTCCACACCCGCTCGCGCCAAAAGTTTCGCCCCCTCCACAATCGGCTCGTAATCCAACCCGCGTGGCGGGTCCAACTCCACGATGACAACGGGTTCACTGCCGACCTTGCTCAAAAAGTTGGGCATGGGCGATTTGAGTTTCGGCTGCTCTTCGGGCTTAACTTCAATGCGGCGGGTGATGCGGGGTTGGGGCGTTTTGCTTTTCAGGCGTTCTGCCAGCAAACGGATATGTTCAGGGGTCGTCCCGCAACAACCCCCGATGAGGTTAGCGCCCAACCGCCACAACTCTTCGCCCAGCCCCGCAAATTCGTCGGGGTTACCGAGATAGACGAAGCGCCCGTCCACATATTGCGCGTAACCCAGGTTAGGGAACGCTGTAATAGGCAAATCGGTCAAGCGCGCCAACGCTTGGACGACGCTCAAGTTGCGGGTCGGCGAAACGCCGCAGTTTGTCCCGATGCCGTCAATGCCCAACTTCTCCAACTCAAAGACCGCCAACGCCGCCCGCCCTTCGGTGCCCCGTCCGCCTTCGTCCAATGCCGCCAATTGGGCGATGACGGGTAAATCGGTTGTCTGCTTGGCGATTTTGACAGCGCGGCGCAAATCGCTCAGGTCCACGAAAGTCTCTAACAGCAAAACATCCACGCCCGCATCGGCGAGGGCAAGAATTAAAGCCCGATAGGCATTGTCAAGGTCGTCATCGGTCAATTCCAACGGGTCCTTCAGCCGCCCGACAGGTCCGACGGAGCCGGCGATGAAGGCGTCAGCGTGCCTTTCAGCGACGGCTTCGCGGGCTAACCGCACGGCGGTCGCCACAATGTCGTCCAATTTCTTGTCCAACCCCAAGGGCGTCAACCGCAAGGGGTTGGCACCAAAAGTGTTGGTCGTGGCGATTTGTGCACCTGCTGCCAAGTAGTCGTAATGGATGCGCCTGACAAGTTCGGGTGCGGTCAAGTTGGCTTGTTCGGGCAACAACCCCTGCGGGAGACCGCGCCGCCACAACTCCGTGCCCATTGCGCCGTCGCCGATGACGATTTGTTCGCGCAACCGTTCTAGCAGTTGGCGCCCGCGCTCGGCTGGCATTGCGATGCATCCCCCTTTGAAGCGCAGATCAAATGTAGTGCGACCTTTACACGGGTGTGCCTTTTTCTGGCGAGGTCGGTATTGCGATAGGGCGATGAAGCAACCGCCTCGGCGTGGAGCGCACACGCAACATCGTGGCGATGGCTTTCAGCCCGTCCAACGGGCGAATTTTTTTGCCTTCAGCGATGGTGCGGGGGCGATAAGTGATGGGCACTTCGGCGATGGCGTGACCCAAGCGGCACAACGCCGCCGCCAACTCAAAGTCCAGGTCAAACCCGCTGCACCGCAACCGCAATTGCTTGGCGATATCGGCGCGAAGGAGTTTGTAGCAAGTTGCGACATCAGTTGTGGGGGCAGCAAACAGCGTGCGAAAAACCAGGTTCAGCACGACCCGCCCCCAGTAGAACGCCCACATACCTTGTGGGTTGCCCGTCAGCAATCGCGACCCGAACACGGCGACCTTGCCTGTGCGTTCAGCGTGTTCCAGCAGACGCAAAATGTCTTGCGGGTCATATTCCAAGTCGGCGTCTTGGATGATGACCCATTCGCCCTTTGCCAGCGCAAAGCCCAACTTCACTGATGCGCCTTTGCCCAAATTTTTCGCCTGTAGAATGACCCGCACTTCGGGGTCGTCCAGCGCCGCCAACAATTCCCGCGTTCCGTCGGTGGACGCGTTGTCCACGACGATGATCTCCTTGCTGACAGGCAGCGCTTTGACCTTTTCCAGCACTGTGAGCACCGTGACGCGCTCGTTGTAAACAGGCACAATGACCGTCAATTTCATCCCCATGCCGCTCACCAGTTTATCGCAACTCACTGGGCGCTCGCCGCATGGAGATTTCTGCGGCAAAGCGATGGAGGTGGGGCAGAGGAGACTTTCCCGTCCGATGATGAATAGGGTCGGCTGTTGGGCTTATGACCTATATGACCTACGGGTCAAGGCGTCGCTCCGTGCCGGCGTAAAAGGGCGGCGATCGTTTCCGTGCCCATCGCCGTCAACGGTTCACCCCATTTGTTGCCGGGGATGTGCACCGAGGCGCCGGCGGCAATCAGCCGTTCAACGACGGCGGTGTGATTTGCATGGGGGTCACGACAATGCGCTGACCCATGCACTGCCCAACCCAACGGTGGGCTTCCGAAATCTTCGCAGGGCGAATCCAACGGCGGGTCGTAATCCAGCAGCAAGTCCACCATCTCAATATGCCCGTGCCACGCCGCCAAATGCAACGGCGTCCCGCCGTGTGGGCCGCGTGCAGCGACATCGCTCCCCGCTTTCAGCAACAGCCGAGCGACCTCACACCGATTGAACTCAGCCGCCACATGGAGCGGTGTGGACGGAACGCCTATTGTGTAGGTGTAGACATGACCGCCAGGAGCGTCACCCGAAGTTTGCGCGTAGACCAAGTGTGGGTCGGCTTGCAGCGCCAATTGAACCCGCTCTCTGTCACCCACAGCGCAGAAGAGAAAAATGTCTGCCTCTGCGCCACGCTCAATCAGGTAGCGGCAAACATCAAGACGGTGAGTGACCGCCCATTGGGCTGGTGTGCCGTTGTGGTCGTTGTCGCGAGCGTTGATGTCGGCGCCATACGCCAGCAGCAATTCTGCGACCTGAGGCGTTGCAGCAAAATGCAACGGTGTCATGCCATCAGGTCCGCAGGCGTGGACAGCGTGAGGGTCGGCAGTGATCAACTCTACCAATTTGTCAAGCATACCTAACCCAGCGGCGGCGTGGGCGTCTATCGTCGCGCCGTGCTGTATGAGATAGGCTGCCAGTTCAGGGTCGTAACTAAACAAGGGACTTGACACCGTGTGCAGTGCTGAGCAGCCGCCCGCCCACCATTGGCTTTTGGCGTTGATGTCCGCACCGTGCTCTAACAACGCCTCAATCACGGCTCGGTTCCTGCGGCTGGCGGCGTAAACGATGGCGGGAGCCTCAAAGTCAAACCAAGGGGCGTCAATGTGGTCGCGCAAGAAGGAACTGCTTTGCAGCAGCGTCCGAACTTGGTCCGCCTCGCCTGCTTTCACCGCATTGATGAACTGCCCTTTCTGCTCTTCCGACACCTGCACCGCCTCCCGCAAAAAGAAAAATGGTGGGCGGTGCAGGAATTGAACCTGCGACCTCTTGCTCGTGAAGCAAGCGCTCTGCCCCTGAGCTAACCGCCCACTGAACGCGCTGTCAATTATAGCGCGTTGCAACCGGTAGGCATGCCCTTCGGTGCGCTGCTATGCGACGATCGCCCCTTCGGCAGCGCCGTCAGTTGGAGGGGGCGCGCCCTCACCCGCCGCAATTCTGGGGTCGGACGGCAGCGGTTCACCAGTAAAGCCGAAAGAGGGCGAACTCCACCCAACGCAACGCATACACCATGACGACGACGCACAACACAACCGCCACATAAACAGCCATCGTCGCGTTGTTCAAGCCTAACGGGTCAAACGATGTCGGTGGGGTAAACGCAATTTGCATCCACAACCGGTTAAGCCACGCCACTGCCGCGCTGTAAAGGGTTTGATACTGTCCCCAGAATAGCACCAGCAAAACGGGTGGGGCGAAGAAACTGATGGGTGCCAGCCAATCATATTTGACTTGTTGGTGCAACAAATAGATGGCGCAACGGTGGCAGGGCGGACGCTGTCCTTTCTGCCAACCCAACAGCGTGCCCGTTGCCAACGAGTCAACTTTCAACCCTTCCCGCGCGGATAGCCCCGTCACCAACGCATCTACGATTTGCGGGTTGCATTGACAGCCTCCTTTGAGTTTCCAACACGGGCGATTGCGGTGCTTAACGGGGCAATGTTCGCACATCAGCCGTTCCACGACAGGCATTTTCCAGCAAGGGGATAGCGGTGTCAGCCACGGACGGCGTCGCGGTCGCTTTTTTTCCGGCTGACGCACTTGCACGACCAGTTGAGCGTTTTGGCGGGCATACCATCGCAGCGTCGGTCCGTAGCGCCAATAGTCCACGAACGCCCAGACCGCTTGTCCCAACCCGACCAAAAGCAGGGGTGTCAGCAAACTGCGCATCGCATAAGCGCCTTGCATGACCAACCCCGTGTTGGTCCCTGCGACCGCCGCGAACAGGAAGGGAACGACAAACCACGCAACCGCGCTGCTCACCAGCATGATGACACCGATCGGGCGCCAGTCCCAGAAATAACCGAGCAACCCCAGGGCAATTGCCCAACCGCAGCAATACAAAAAGTAACCCAAGGTGTTAGCGACCATGCTGACTCGGTAAGGGTCTACAGGGTTTGTGAAATGCCCGCGTAGCCCACCCCAAAGCAAGTAAGCCAAAGTGAGTGCGGCAAGGGCGCTGCCGATTTGGAGCAACCATCGGCTTACATCCCGTCGCCAATACGCCCAGCCGTCCTTCATAGCGATGCCGACCCCTTCTTGCCTTGTTGGACTAACTCGCGCAAGTAGTCGGGGTTGTTGGCTTCCGCCAAGGCGTCTTCCATGCGCACTAACCCTTGTAGCACCAGTTGCGCGAGGCTGTGTTCCAGGCTCATCATCCCTTGTCGCAATCCGGTCTGAATGACCGAAGGCAGTTGAAAGGTTTTGCCCTCACGGATGAGCGCTCGTGCCGCGCTGGTGCCGACCAACACTTCAAAGGCGGCGACCATGCCCTTGCCATCGGCGCGCCGCAGCAACCGTTGGGCAATGACGCCGACAAGGCTCACCGATAATTGCATCCGAATTTGCTGCTGTTGATGGGTCGGGAACACATCAATGATGCGGTCAATCGTTTGCGGCGCGTCCACGGTGTGCAGTGTCGCGAAGACCAAGTGCCCGGTTTCGGCGGCGGTGATGGCGAGGGCGATGGTCTCCAAGTCCCGCATTTCGCCGATGAGGATGACATCGGGGTCTTCCCGCAGGGCGTATTTGAGGGCGTTGGCGAACGAGTGCGTGTCGCGTCCGACTTCCCGCTGATTGACCAGTGCCATTTTGTCTTGATGGACGAACTCAATGGGGTCTTCTACCGTGATGATGTGCAATGGAAACCGTTGATTGATGTAGTCAATCATTGACGCAAGCGTCGTCGTTTTGCCCGCACCTGCAGGACCCGTCACCAAGACGATCCCGCGCGGGCGCTCACAAAAGTAGCGCACGATGGATGGTAACCCTAACTCCTCAAAGGACGGGATGCGTGGCGGAATGAGCCGGTAGAACGCGACGGGCGTGTTGCGCTGAAGCGCCAAGTTGGCGCGAACGCGTACCCCATCGGCAGCGGTGAACGCGAAATCTAATTCGCGCCGTCGCTCAAATTGCGCGATTTGCTCCGGCGTCAAGGTGCTGTAAGCCAACCGACGGACATCGTCCGGCGTCAGCGGTGGCGCGTTGGCTTTGTAAAGTTCACCGTAGAGGCGAAACATCGGTGGCGCACCGGCTTTCAGGTGCACATCGGAGCAGTTGCGCTGCAAGGCGACGCGGAGGATATCGTCCAGCGTCATCGTCGCTGCCACACCGGTTCACCTCCACCGGTCGGGTTACATCGTCGCGAACGCGGCGGCTTGCTCCGCAGTAATTAAACCGGCGTCCAGCATGCGTGCCTTGAACTCCGTCGGGTTGCTGCACTTCATAAAGGCGTCTTCAAAACTGACGACGCCGTCCTTGACCAATTGGAACAGGTGGTCGTCCAGCATCTGACACCCGATCTCGGACCCGGCTTTGATGTGGCTGTAAATTTGGTCGGTGCGTCCTTGCCGGATAAGGGAGCGCACCGCCGGGGTGACGATCATGATTTCCATCGCCGCCACCCGTCCAGGGCGGTCACAACGCGGCACCAACTGCTGCGAGATGACCGCCTGCAAAGTCGTGGACAGTTGCACCCGCACCTGCGGTTGGCGGTCAGGGTCAAAAGCGTCAATGATGCGGTCAATCGTTTGCGGCGCGTCAATGGTGTGGACGGTGCTGAAGACCAAGTGCCCGGTTTCGGCGGCGGTGATGGCGAGGGCGATGGTCTCCAAGTCCCGCATTTCGCCGACGAGGATGACATCGGGGTTTTGACGCATGACATGGCGCAGCGCTTCGGCGAAACTTTCGGTGTCCGCTCCCACCTCGCGTTGGGTGATGGACGCCAATTTGTCGTCGTGCCAATACTCAATCGGCTCTTCAATGGTGATGATGTGGGCGCGTCGGTGTTCGTTGATGTAATCTACGATAGCGGCTAAAGTCGTCGTCTTACCTGACCCTGTCGGACCGGTCACCAGCACCAACCCGCGTCGCAGCAACGCGATTTGCTTGAGCACCTGCGGTAACCCCAAATCGTCTATCGTGCGGATGCGGCTGGGGATCACCCGAAAAACCCCGCCCAAATAGCCCTGTTGGTGAAAGAGGTTCACCCGAAACCGGCTGATGTTTGGCAACTCATACGCCATGTCCAGTTCGCGCCGTTCCTCAAGCCGACGAATTTGCTCGTCTGTCAAGATGGCGTAGATCAGTTCGCGGATGAGGTCAGGGGTAAGGGTCGGGTAATCGGTGCGGGTGAGTCGTCCATGCACACGGAAAAAAGGCGGCTGCCCCACTTTCAAATGCAGGTCGCTCCCGTCCCGTTGCACCAACTCCGTCAGGATGTCATTGAGGTGTAGCGCCATAGCCGCCACCTCCTTGGGCAACGACTTGCCGGCTCCGCTGCGCGCCGCTGTGCCCACGCTCATTCTGCCACACGCCCGCGCACTTGTCGCCGATGCGTGCCAGCGCGCTCAATCGCTTTATCAACCCCGCACACGAGCAGCCCCGCCCTTAAAGACGGTTGGGCGTTTCTGCGGCTTGACGCAACAGGTGGACGGCTTCGTCGGGCGATTGAACAGTGGCGGTTCGTTCCCACACATCCCGCACGAACCGTGCGGCGGTTTCACTCACGCCTTTGCTTTGCAAAAGTTGCTGCACCCGTTCAGGAGGGTCGTTGGGCGCCAACAGGATGCCCGTGCGTTGAAAAATTTGTTCGCGCAGCCATGCCCGCACGGCGCGGTGGAACGCGTTGGCACCTTCCTGGCGGAATGTCCAGAGAGTCTGGCGCAGTTGTGGGTCTGGCACGGGCACAGCCGCCAACCATCGTTGCCGCTGCCAGTAACGCCACCCCGTCGTCCCCAAGACCAAAACCAAGGCAGCGACCAGTAAGACCAGCGGTGCGACAACGACAATTCTTTCCGCTGTTGACGGCGTCGGCGGCGTTTGCGCCGTTGACACCGCTTCGGCTCGCCCCCCGAAGACCGCGATGCGGACAGGGCTGGTCGTCGCTGTGCGGTAACGACCGACGGCAGGGTCAAAATAGGGGAAAGCAAAGGGGGGGATGGTCAATGTGCCGGCTTGCAGCGGCACAACGCGCCACTCAAACTCCCGTTGAAACCACAGTCGTCCGTCGCGTTCCCGCACCTGCCATCGCTCACGAGGCAACCCGACCCGCGCGCCCGTCAGCGACAAGCGGGGCGGTTGGGCAAGGTTGCGCAAATTTGCCGTGCCTTCCAAGCGCAACCGCACCACCACAGTGTCGCCGACGGTAGCCTGCTGCGGTTGCACCCTCAACGACACCTTTAATTGACCGACGAGGTTTTGGAAACCTGCCGGTGCCGGCGACGGCAACGGACGGGCGACGACTTGCAGCGGGGGTGTCGTCAACACCTCGGAGCCGGCGACGCCTTCCATCCGCACATTCACCCGGGCGCTGCCGACGGTCAATTGCCCCGCACGCAAGGGAAACAGCGCCAAGCGCACGCGTTGGATTTCGTAGCCACTCCGCCACGCCCGTGCCACTTCGGGAAACTCTTCAGCCCAAAAACCCTCTGCGGTCGGCGGGTCATAAGTGGGGTTACGCACCAAGTGGGCGGAAGCAGCGACCGCAAATTCCATCGTGTAGACGACTTGCTCGCCCACAAAGGGTTGGCGCGGCGCGACGGAAGCGTTCACCCGCACCGGCGGTCCCGACGGCTCAGGTTCTGTCGGTTCCGGCTGCGTCCCGCTCAGCACGACACCTTCTATCGGCGGAATAGAAAACCGTTCGCGCAACGCCGTAATTTGCAATCCGTCCAGGCGAATGCGCCCTACACGCAACGGGGCGAGACGATAGGTGTAGGTGAGTGTTGACCATAGCCGTCCGTTTCGTTCAAAAGTTTGCTTGTCGGAAGTGTAATTGAGTTGGATCACGCGGTCAGACCATGCCTCAGGCAAGGCGAACTGAACGGCGTTGCCGGTCAAATCGCCTGGCGCTGTCACTTGCACGCGCAAAATAAAAATGCCACCCAACGGGATCGTCGGCTCTTGCAAGAACACCCGCACTGTGATCGCATCTCGCCTCACAGTCACGCTGCCTTTGGGGGGCTGGGCAACACTCAACGCGACCAACCACGGCAGCAGGCACATAAGACCCCATGTGGGCCGATGGCGGTGAGGGTGGCGTCGGTTCACCAATCCCGCTCGCCATGCCATGGTGCGGTCAGCCCCCTTTGCAACTGCCGTTTCAGCGGGTCACGCTCCATAGACGGCGGCGGCAACGGCGGCGGTGGAGGCGGTGCGGACGACCGCTGCGACTGCGACCGCCGATTTTGCTGCCGGTGCCGCAGCACCAGTTCCAAATTGATTTTTGCCGCCAAGTCATCAGGCGTCCGTTTCAACGCCGCGATGTAGGCTTGGGCTGCTTGTTCCCATCGCTGCTGGGCAAAATACACATTGCCCAAGTTGTAGTATGCCGCAGCCTGCACTTGCCGTTGCTTTGGCGAAATACGCCGCACCGCATCCTGCAACGCTGCTTCCGCATCGCGGTAGCGCCGCAACTGCAACAGCGCCGTGCCTTCGTTGAAACGGACGAAACCGTCGTCACCGGCGATCTTGCGCGCCGCCTGAAACGATTGCAGCGCCTTGCGGTAATCGCCCGCACGGAACGCTTGTTGCCCTTGCTGATTGACCCACCAGGCTTTCAAATGTCGGAGAGGATGGCGCCACGCCGGCGCTTGGTCAGCACCCAGCAAAGCCAGCGCGCAACAGGACGCCATCAATGATGCGATGAGTCGCCGCATTGCCTTTCACCCTCATCGCAAGCGTGGTGCAAGCCAAGTCTCCATGACCAACAACATCGCGCCCAACGCCAGCAACCAAGGGAACAACTCTCGCCATTGGGCGACATGGCGCGTCCAGACCCGTTGGCGGTAGGCTGCCAAATCCGCCACCAACGCGTTGGCTTCTCGCACCCCATCGTGGGGCAGGTAAACTTTGCCGCCGGTGCGTCGGGCGATGTCCCGCAGGGTTGTCAGGTTCAGCCGCGAGACGGGAATGTTGCCGTTGCTGTCGCGCTTGTAGCCGGCAACGGTGCCCTGCTCGGTGACATTGGGCACGGGCGCGCCGTGCGGTGTCCCGATAGCGATTCCAAACACTGGCACGCCGGCTTTGGCACACATCGCCGCTGCGTCCTGCCAATCGCTGCCTTGATCTTCGCCGTCCGACATCAGGACGATGACGCCGCCGCGCGGCGCGTTATCGGGCTGGCGGCGCAGCAGCCGCAACGCCGCTTTGAGCCCTTCCGCCAAATAAGTCGTCGGGTTGTAAACCATGACGGATGGGTCCAACAAACTCAGGTAGGTGCGCACGATGCTGCGGTCGTGGGTCAAGGGGCAAAGGGGAAAGCCGCTGCCGCCGAAAACGACAAGCCCTGCGCGATCGTCCGGTTGCAAACGGTCCAACAGGTTCGCCGCCACCGATTGGGCAAATTCTAAGCGCGACGGTTTGATATCGTCGCACAACATGCTGTGGGAGACATCCAAACAAAGGACGACATCCACACCTTGCGCTGGCACCGCCACATTGCCGGCGAACCATCGCGGGCGTGTCAAGGCGAGGGCGAACAACAGCGTCGCAGCACCGAAAAGGGCGCATTGGCGGCGCGCGGTGCGCCACCAAACCGCCACGCTGTCGGGCGCTACCCAAAACACTAACCGTTGGCGCTTTCGCCGTAACCCCCACGCGACAAGCAGCATCACTCCCGCCCACACAGCAATTGACCAAAAGGCTTTGGGGTTAGCGAACTCCAACGCGACCAAGGACGGCTCACCTACCTGTTGCCGCTCAACTCAACGGCGTGTCCTCACGGCACGCGCCGCCAAACGGCATGCACCAAAAGGTTCTCCAGAAGCAAACAACTCAATGCAATCACCACACACCACAGCGCCAGTTCGGTTACCTGTCGCTGGCGCCGCACGGTCGGCAGCGGTGCCGTTTCCAATTGCAAGATGTAGCGCAAAATCGCTTTCAACGCTTGCGGGTCACGAGCGGAAAAATACGCCCCGTTCGTGCGGTCAGCGATAGAGCGCAGCAACTGTTCGTCAAACCCAGCAGGTTGACCGTAGCGGACCCGTCCCGTCAATGGGTCGTGCCAACTGACCATGCCGTTGGCGCTGCCGATGCCGATGGTGTAAACCCGCACGCCCAACTGCCCCGCCAACCACGCCGCATCGCGGGGTTGAATCTGTCCGGCGTTGTTCACGCCGTCGGACAGCAAGACGACGACTTTACTTTTAGCGGGCGAGTCGCGCAAGCGGTGCAACGCGACCGTTAAACCGTCCCCGATGGCGGTGCCGTCGCGGACGACGCCTTCCCGCGCGTTTTGCACTTGCGCGAGGGTTTCCAGCAAGAAGTCGTAATCGTCGGTCAAAGGGCACTGAGTGTAACTTTCTGCGGCGAACACGACCAAGCCCAATCGGTCGCCGCTGCGCTGCCGGCGCAGCAGGGCGACGAAGTCGCGGATGACCTGCTTGGCAGCCTCCATGCGGTTGGGGTAAAAATCTGACGCTAACATGCTGCCCGAAATGTCCAGCGCTATCACGATGTCCACGCCCTGCAGCCGCTGCGATTCCCATTGCACCCATTGCGGTCGTGCCAACGCCAGCAACACCGCCAAGATAGCGCCGGTGCGCAACAATTTCGCGACGGTTTGACGCCAGTCGCGGCGAGCGGTGCCGAACAACTGCAGCGTCGGGTAAGCGAAGGCGACAGCGCGCCGGCGCCACGCTATCCCTACCCACAGCAAGGCGAATAGAAGCGCCAGCCACCAAGAGGCGAAGACGATGCCTTGCACCATGATGGCAACACCATCAAAAGATTAACGCTTTTTGAGGGCGCGCTTATCCCTGCCGAGCGGCGACGGCGCGCCGAACGGGCACATCCCACGCCACGACAACGAGGATGGCTAAAAGCGCCGGTAACGCAAAAGCCCCCGACGGTGTCCCCCATTGCAGCATCAACCCGCCGAGCAAAGGACCCAGCACTGCACCCGCACCGACACCGGCTTCGTGGCGGGCACTACCTTTGACGCTCCGTCCTTGCGTCAGGATGGACAAATAGAGGCTGACGACCGTCGTCAATCCTGCCGCAAAACCCAAGACAAACAGCGCCAAAGCCAGTGCGTCCCAACTGCGCAGCCATCCCAACAAAAAGGCGCTGAGCGCGACGGCGGCTTTGACGCCGACCACCCACCGCCATCCGACTTGCCGCAACAGCCACGGCGCCACCACAAACGCCGACAACTGTCCTCCGAACAGCCACGACAGGATATGACTGACCGCTTCCGGCGTCCAACCCCACCGCTTGCCCAAGTCAGGAAACAAGACGACCGCTTCAAAAAAGGCAAACGAGCGCACCAAGTTAGCCAATTGGGCGCTGGTGACCAAGCGTTGCGTCGGCGACCAAGGTTCAGCGTTCTCGTGGGGTGCGTCAAAGGATGGGGGCGGTCCGATGTCCATCGGTGCCCGCACCGTCGCGAAGGCAACCAGCGCGCTGCTCGCCCCAGCCACCAAAAAAGGCAGTGCCGGGTGCTGCTCAAACAACCATCCCGCTAACGCTGTGCCCAGCATCCGCCCGCCACTCCACGAGAGGTTATAAGCCAACAGGGCATGCAGCAACCGGTGGCGCGGCACACCAATGCCTGCCGACGCTTGCGTCGCCGGCCAAAAGAGCGCCAACGCCACACCGTTGAGGAAATTCAGCCCTACCAGGGCACTGACCCAGCCGGCGAGGGCGACTGTCGCTAACGCTCCGCTAAGCAAAGTGACCCCAAGGCTGCCCCACAGCATGCTGCGCTGCCGTCCCCATCGGTCTGTCAGGGGTTGAAACAGGATGCAGCACACGGTGTAACCCAGCGGTCCAGCAGCGCCGATGGCACCTAACAGCGACGGCGGTACGCGCCAATGCACCGCCAATAGGGGTATCGCCAGCCCCACCAAACCACCCGCGAAGTCCATGAGCACTGCCAACCCGCACGCTATTTGCCACACCGCCCAGCGTCCCATCGGGTTTTGCACACCCCTTCCCTTTGTTTACCTACTGAGGCATGGACGCTCCGAAATGCCCGCGCTGCCGAACAACGAACATACCCCGTCCGCTTTTTGAGGGCGTTGGCTTTGTTGATGTTGCCTTTCAGCAGTGCCTTAGAGGGCGCGTCGCCTGACGCACCCTTACGGTGTTCATGTCATTTTTTCGGCGGCTCGGGAGCGCCGCCCTCCGACCAAACCCCATTATTCAACACAGCGAGGGTGTTAAGATGCGATGCTCCGAAGGTTCAGCATTTACCGCACCGATTGCTCCCAAAGTTGTTGGTAGGCGAACGCCAACAAGGGTTGCAAATGAACGACATCAGCGCGGTTGTATGCGAGCAGAGTGTGCAGCGCCGTTTCATCACCGCGAGCCGCGTAACGCCGCCACAGCCGCACCGCGTCCCACCCTGTCAGACCGTCTATATCCGAGGAACGGGTCAACCCCAATCGGCGCTCAATAGCCTTCAAGCCACCCCGATAGCCCAACCGCCGCAGCAACGGGCACAAATCCACTTGCAAGGGCGGTAGCCGCCAATCAGGGAAATTGGCGCGCAACACAGGCACATCAAAAAAGTGCCCGCCGTAAGTGACCAGCAAAGCGGCGCTTGCTAAGCGGTCACGCAACTCGTTCCAACCTGACTGCCCGCGCACAAAAGCACGGTAACCGTCGGCGTCGGCGATACCGACGACTGTCACGCGATCGGTCCCGTCGGTTTCCACATCCAGAAAAATTGCCCGCGAAAGAAAATCGGGAATTGCCCGCCACCATGTGGTGCGGGGCAACCGATGGGCGAAAAAAGCGGCATCGCCGCGTGCATAAGCGCGCAGCGAAACTTCAGCGGTTTGACGCCATGCGTCCCAAAAACGCCGCCAAGCAGCGAACGCAGGCATCTGCAAAATTGCGTGCCAATCGTAAAGTCCGCACCGCCACAGCGCCCGTTCCCGGCGCTCGCCAACTTGTGGGAAATGCAAAAATGTGCGCGTCAACATCGTAGCAGTCACCGTCCAAGCACAATTTTGAGGCGTGGTTACGAAAATGCGACTGACCCAACAAGAGCTCGCCTCAGGGCAAATAGGGCAATGGGAATGGTTGGAAACCAACGGGTTGGGCGGCTATGCCTGCGGGACGGTTATCGGGTTACGAACGCGCCGCTACCACGGTTGGCTGATCGCCGCTAACCGCCCGCCGACCGACCGCGTTTTGCTTTTGGCGGCTGCGGACGAAGCCGTAACCGTAAACGGTCAGACGGTTCCGTTAGGCGCGCATTTGTTCCGCGATGGAACGATCGCACCCGATGGGCGTTTGCAGCTGCGCGCATTTGTGCTGGATTGGTGCCCTCAATGGCACTACAGCGCAAAAGGTGTGACCGTGCACAAACGAGTTTTTATGCCTCATCTGCGCAACGCAACGGTCTTGCGCTACTTCGTGCAAACGCGTTGTCCCACTACCCTCGCCGTGCGTTTGTTTGTGGCATGGCGCGACCATCATTGGACGATGCAGCCGTCCGTCCCATTTCGCTGGCAAGCCTGCGACCACCGCATTGTCGTCGCTGCCAACGGTTGCGTGCTGCTCCACTTGGTGCACAACGGCGACGCGTTCGTGTCTGACGGGACATGGTGGCACAACTTTTGGCTGCCCCATGAAACGGAACGCGGCTTGGACGATACGGAATCGCTGTTCTGTTTGGGGACGCTCGTAAAGTCGTTTGGCAGCGATGGGCATCTGGACTTAATAGCGGCGACGGAACCGTGTTCGACTGACAGCGCTGTCATGTGGGAAGCATCGGAACGACGACGCCGCCAGCGGCTGATGACGGTGGCGGCAAACGACTTGGTGCGCCCACTTTTTCGCGCCGCTGACGCCTTTCTCGCGTTGCGGTCTTCAACGGGCACGCGGACCGTCATCGCCGGTTACCCTTGGTTCACCGATTGGGGGCGCGATGCCTTGATTGCGCTGCCCGGACTGACCCTCGTGCCTCGGCGGTTTGCGATTGCCCGCGATGTTTTGGACACATTCGCTCGCTACCTTGACCAAGGCATGGTGCCCAACTTTTTCCCCGAAGGTGGCGCTTCACCGACTTACAACACTGTGGACGCAACGCTTTGGTTCGTGTTGGCAGTTTACCGTTATGGGCGCTACACCCGCGACACTGTGACCCTGCGGCGGTGGTGGGCGGCGTTGCGTGATGTCTTGGCATGGCACTGGCGGGGCACCCGCTATGGCATTCACGCCGACCCGCAAGACGGCTTGTTGGTGTGGAACGCCGCAGGTGAAGCGCTGACTTGGATGGACGCAAAGGTGCACGGAGTGCCTGTCACGCCCCGCGCCGGCAAGCCGGTTGAAATCAACGCCCTCTGGTGCAACGGGTTAAAAGTGCTGGCGCGTTTGGCTGCGCAACTGGGCGACAAAGTGACCGAACGGCAAGCGGAACGGTGGGCGGCGAAAGCGATAGCGCACTTTGCCGCGACTTTCTGGAACGGTGAGAAGCGGTGCCTGTTTGATGTCATCGCTCCCGATGGCAATCCTGATAGCGCGGTGCGGTGCAATCAGTTGCTGGCGCTGGCGTTGCCGTTCCGTTTGGTCACGCCGGAGCAGGAACGGGCGGTGCTGCGGTGTGTCGAGGCGAAACTGTTGACGCCTTGCGGGTTGCGCTCGCTGGCGCCCGACGAGCCGCAATATGTCGGGCGTTATGTCGGCACCCCCGAGCAACGGGACGCTGCGTACCATCAGGGCACCGTTTGGGCGTGGTGGTGGGGTCCTTACGCCGACGCCGTGGCAATGGTGGAAGGTGCCGACGCCGTCCAACACAAAGTGCGCCCGCTGTTGGCAGAGTTTCTGCAACGGCATTTGCGAGAGGGTTGCGTCGGTCAAATCGCTGAAATTTTTGACGGCGATGCCCCTCACACCCCGCGTGGGTGTTTCGCGCAAGCGTGGAGCGTGGCGGAAGTGCTGCGGGCGTGGTGCGAACGCGTGGAAGGGCGTTTGCCACCACCACTGTGGGACGAACGGTAGCCCTCTCCGCTGCCGCAGCGATGCCTTCAAGGTCTTCAGGGAGCGCGTTTCCTCGCGCGCCGCATATGGAAGCGTTCACGCTTCATCGTCATGGGGTTCACCGTCGTCAAGCAGCGGTGTAGTGGGGCGCCACGATGGGTCGCTGGTCGGGCGCCAACTTTCCACGACGGGCTCGCGCAAAACGGCTAAGCGCGCTAAACGGGCTTTGCCGGCGACCGGCAAGGGCAAATCTTCCAACTGCCGCAACAGTTCGGCGGTTTGCAACATTAACCGTTGCAAATCCCCTTCCTCGCTTCCGCTGCGTTGTGCGATGACGGTCCAGTCCCATTGCCCTTCCGCCCATCGGTAAGCGGCGGCAGCGCGTCGGTGGGCATCGCTCCACTGCCCGCCTTCCAACTCGTCGGTGAACTTGGATGACGGCAACTTATGCCGCTCTTCCAATTCTTCCAGTTCGCAAGCGAGCCACCACAGCGGTTCCAAATTGACACGGGCGATGGGAAAGCGCGGGGAGCGCTCCGTCGTGAACGCTGCCGCCCACGCTGCGACCTCTTCGGGCGATAGGGTGTCCATTAAGCCTTGTCGGACGGCTTCCACGATGAACAGCGATCGCTCATGGCGAACCAGTAACGCCCATTCGCCGATCATTGTGGGACGCTCGTCGTCGGTCAGGTAGCCCAACTCCCGCAGCAACGCCGCGCGGCGTTTGAATTCTGTCCGCAACTCTTGACGGACAGCCCGGGCTTTGCGATGGCTGCGCCGCGCCATTTGGTAGACGGCAAAGCTCTTGTCCACGATGGTGAGCGCTGCCTCGCGTCCGTGGTGGGCTAGCAAGTTGAGCACTTGGTAATACTGAACGCGGAACGCCGACCGCAACTCCTCGGGTTCGCTGGCTACCAGTTCTAAGGTCTTTTCAAAATCGCGGAGGTGACGGGGGATGATGAGCACGAACCCCACCTTGTCTTTGCCGCGTCGCCCGGCGCGCCCAGTCATCTGGTGAAACTCCAGCGCGGTCAAGGGGCGTTCCCCTTTTTCGTCGCGGACGAGCAGCGTCGGCAAGACAACGGTGCGAGCGGGGACGTCCAATCCCGCCGCCAGCGTCGTGGTCGCAAACACAGCCCGCACTAAGCCAGCACGGAGCATGCGTTCCACCGCAATTTTCCATGCCGTCACATGCCCGGCGTGGTGCGGGGCGACGCCGGCTTCTATCAGGTAGCGTGCCATGGGGTGCTCCCAAAGGCGCGGGAATTGCTGCGCCAGTTGTGTGAACAGCGCTTCACGCTCTTCGCGCCCTTCGGGCATCTTGAAGTGGCGAAAGGCGCGCACTGCGTCGTCACAATCGCGCCGGCGCGGCAGGAAAATGATAGCAGGTAAAAGGGCACGCTCGCGCAACCGCTGCACCACCTCAACGGGATGAACGCGCTGCCAAAGCAACCGTCGCAGGGCTTTTTGCGGCAATTGACGGGCGATCTCTAAGGGCATGGGGCGCCCGAACCGATCCAGAAAGCCGTAGCGCAGCGGCACCGGGCGCGCCTTGCTGTCCACCCAGATAAGGGCAGGCTCTCGCCCCCGTATCTCTTTCATCCAACCTGCCAGTTCATCGGCGTTAGCGATCGTTGCGGACAGAAGCAGCAAACGACTTTCCGCTGGCGCCAAAATGATGACCTCTTCCCAAGTGACGCCGCGTTCGGGGTCAGCGAGGTAATGGGCTTCGTCCAGAACGATCAAATCTGCCGCGATTTCTCCTGAGGTCGGGGTCGTGTAAAGCAAATTGCGCAAGACTTCCGTCGTGGCGACGATGACAGGGGCTTGGGAGTTTTCCCGCCGTTCGCCCGTCAACAAACCGACTTTGTCTTCGCCGAACAAGGTGCGGAAGGCGTCGTATTTCTGATTGCTCAACGCTTTCAGCGGCGTCGTATACCAACTGCGGCGCCCTTCGGCTAAAAAACGGGCGATGGCTTGTTCCGCGATCCAAGTTTTGCCGCTGCCGGTAGGAGCGACGACGATGGTGTCGCGTTCCAAAACGGCTTGCAACGCAGCGAGCTGAAAATCCGACGGGGTAAAGGGCGCCGGTTCGGGTTCCCCCATTCCTTCCAAAAACTCTTTGACCCACTGGCGCACATCGCGCCCTGCCAGAACGCGTGCGGCAGTAGCCGTAGAGCGTATCGGTGGACGGCGTTTCCGTGCCATGTCTGTGTCCTCCAGTGCGCACCCGCGCAAATTGGCAAGCCTCTTAAAAGTTTGCAGCAACTGAACTTTCCCGCTGTAACTGTGGCGTGCTAACCTTTCGGGTGGCGTCTCTGCGGTGGGCTGCATTGAAGGGGTGCTGCCCTTGCAGCGCCGCATGTCCCAGCAAGGCTCCGACTGATGACGATTGTGGAGGTGCTCGGACTTATGGGGCGACAACCTGTCCAAACACCAAACGCACCGACACCTAAGGCACCTTACTCGCAAGCGATTGTCGCCAACGGTTGCGTGTTCGTCTCCGGTCAGGTGGCGATTGACCCTGCGACAGGGGAACCCCGACACGGGGCGTTTGAAGACGAACTACGGCTGGCGCTGCGCAACCTGCAAGCCATTTTGGAAGCCGCAGGCAGTTCGCTGGACAAAGTCGTCAAGGTCACAGTCTTTCTGGCAGATATGGGCAACTTCCCCAAACTCAACGAAGTCTACCGTGAGTTTTTCTCTCCGCCTTATCCCGCCCGCACGACCGTTCAGGCTCAACCGCCAGGCGGCTTCCAAGTGGAAGTGGAATGTATCGCGGTGGTGTAACCGCAGCGGGCTCAACGGAGTGACGACCGATGGAACCTGTCATCCAGTTGTTGCGTGAATTGATCGCTATTCCTAGCGTCAACCCGTGCTTTGCGGATGGGGTCGGCGAGGGGGCTCTCGCTGACTACTTGGAATCCTACGCTCGGCGCGCGGGGCTTGAGGTTGTGCGTCAACCCGTTGCCCCCGGTCGGGACAACTTGCTGGTCGGTGTCGTGGGGCGCAGCGAGGGCGAGACGGTCTTGCTGGAAGCCCACATGGACACCGTGACGGCGGAGGGGATGACCGTCCCACCTTTTGACCCGCAGGTGCGAGACGGACGGGTGTTTGGACGGGGCGCCTGCGATACCAAAGCCAGTTTGGCGGCGATGGTGCAAGCCTTGGTTGAAATCGCCCGTAAGGGCACACCGCCCCGCACAGCATGGCTCGCCGCGACCGTGGATGAAGAAAACAATGTCGCCGGCGTCCAACACCTTGTCGCCGCCGGTGTGAAAGCCGATTACGCTGTCGTCGGTGAGCCGACCGAGTTGCGCATCGTCCACGCCCACAAAGGCGTCGTGCGCGGGCGCATCGGCGTGCGCGGCGTAAGTGCCCACACCGCCCACCCCGAGCGCGGGCTCAACGCCATCGGTGCGATGGCGAAAGTCGTGTTGGCGTTGGAGCGTTACGCCGCGGAGTTGCGCGTCCGTCAACATCCGCTTGTCGGTCACCCGACGGTCACCGTCGCTGTCATTCACGGTGGACGGGGGTTGAATGTCGTCCCTGACTGGTGCGAAATCGGTGTTGACCGTCGCACCTTGCCCGCTGAAGACCCCATCGCTGCTTGGGACGAGTTGCGACAGTTCCTGCAAAGCCAACCGGAATTGCTGGATTTGCCGCTGGAAATCCTGCCCCCGTCTTTAGCCCATTGGGGCATGGAAGTCCCTGCGGACAGTCGCCCCGTGCAACGCCTGTCCGCAGCCTGTGTGCGCAGCGGTGTGCCTCCCCTCCTTGCCGGCGTCCGCTACACCACTGATGCCAGCCAATTGACGCGGGCGGGTATCACCTGCTGCGTGTTTGGTCCCGGCAGCGTAGAGCAAGCCCACACAGCAGATGAGTGGGTCGCCGTAGACCAAGTGATCGCGTGCCAAAAAGTCTTGGAGCACTTCTTGGGCGACGAAGATTGACCCTTAACGATATGCGGCGCTGCAGGGGCGGCGCCCTCCGATCCGAAAGGCTTGTTGGGCGCTTTGTTCAGCGTCAGGGGTGAATTTCATGCGGCGCTATGGATGGCTTGTCGGGCTGGTTGTATTCGCCGTCGTGCTTTTATGTGCCCGCCAGTTGGCGTGGTTGGTGACCGAGTGGGCGTGGTTTCGGGAAGTCGGTTACCCTCAAGTGTTTTGGACGCGGTTTTGGGCGCGTGTCGCCGTAGGTTTAGTGGTCGGTTTGGTGTTCGCCGCCGGCATCGGCATCAACTTGCTGCTGGTGCAGCGGTGGGCGAGCCGACGGCGTTGGCGCACCTATCCCGTCGGTTGGGTCGGGCTCTTGTTAAACTGGTTGGAAACAGGCTTTCGCAACGCTCTGTTGTTGATCGCTGCGGCGTTCGGGGTCGTTACAGGCGTGGCGGCGGCACGCCATTGGGAATTGGTGCTGCAGTTTTGGTATGGCTTCCGCACACCTGCAGGCGTCGCCGACCCCATTTTCGGCAAAGACATCAGTTTCTACCTGTTTGCCTTACCGTTCTGGCGGTTCCTTTACGACTACCTCTTTGCGGCGTTGATCGTCGCATTGTTGGCGACAGCGATACTTTATGGTTTCTATGCCTTCGCCGATACGGCGCTGGCGGGGCGCTACCCCACGACTTTGCAAGGGCAAGTGCGGACGGTGCTGGCGTACATGACGCCGCTTGTCCGCGCCCATCTACTGACCTTGTTGGCGTTGGTGCTGTTCGCTCTGGCTGGGCATTTTCGGTTGAGCATGTTTGAACTGCTTTATCGGCGCGGACCGGGTGAAGTCGTTTGGGGTATCGGTTACACCGATGCCCATGTGCGGTTACCCGTGCTGTGGGTTTTGATGGGGGTGTTTTTGGTCGGCGGTGTGTTGGTGTTGTGGAGCGTGCGGGCACGAGCGCCCGTGCGCGCCGGTATCGGCTTGGCAATTGCTTTCGCCGGCGCGTGGTTGGTCGGCACCTTTTTGCCGACGCTGTTTCAGCATTATGTCGTTAAGCCCAACGAACTGGCGATGGAGAAAACCTACCTCACTTACAACATCCGCATGACGCGTGTCGCCTACGGCATTCACAACACGCGCATCGTAGACTACCCGTTTCGCGGTGCGGTCACGACGGAAGTCGTGACGCGCAACAAGGAGTTGCTGGACAGCGTGCGGCTGTGGGACTACCGTCCCTTGCAAGACACGCTGCGGCAGCGTCAAGCCATCCGCACCTACTACACCTTTGTTGATGTAGACATAGACCGCTACTGGGTCGGCGGAGCCTATCGGCAAGTGATGTTGGCGGTGCGCGAATTAGATGTGGAGCAATTGCGCCCCAGTTGGTTCAGCCGCCATTTTCTTTGGACGCACGGCTACGGTGTCGTCGTCGTGCCGGTCAACGAGGTGGAGCAAGAGGGTATGCCGGTGCTATGGGTGCAGGACATCCCGCCCCGCAGCCGATTTCGGGAGTTGCAAATTAAGGAGCCGCGCATTTATTTCGGTGAGTTGACCAATCACTACATCGTCGTGCGGACGCGCCAGCGCGAATTTGATTACCCCAAGAGTGCAACGGGCGGTGCGGGCGAGGCGATGGCACGGACGACTTATCGCGGTCGGGGTGGCGTGCCGATCGGCAACTGGCTTATGCGTGTGGCATTTGCGCTGCGCTTCGGTGAGCCGTCTTTGGCGCTCAATCGCGATATCTTACCTCAAAGTCGGCTGCTGTTTCGGCGTCAAATCCACGAGCGGGTGCGGGCAATCGCTCCTTTCCTGCTGTTTGACCGTGACCCTTACATTGTCATCGCAGGCGGGCGCCTCTATTGGCTCATGGACGCTTACACCTACAGTGACCGCTTCCCTTACGCCGAACCGGCGACTTGGGAACAAACAGTGCCTCTTGAAAAGGGCGAAGTCACTGAACGCGTGCGGCTTAACTACATCCGCAATGCGGTCAAGGTCGTCATTGACGCCTATCACGGCACCGTGCAGTTTTACATCGCGGACCCGACCGACCCGATCGTCCGCGTTTACGCGCGCATCTTTCCGGGCATGTTCCGTCCGCTGTCGGCGATGCCTAAGGACTTACAGGCGCATTTGCGCTACCCTGCCAACTTGTTGCAATTGCAAGCCGAACGCTTGTTGCTTTACCATGTCACTGACCCTGAACAGTTTTATCAGCAGGAGGACCGATGGGCGATCGCGCAGGAGGTTTACGGCGAAACCCAACAACCTGTGGAGCCATACTATGTCATGATGCGGTTGCCTGACCGACAGGGGAGCAGCGCCGATAGACCGATTGAGTTCGCCCTCATTTTGCCCTTTACGCCCTACGGTGAACCGGGCAAGGAACGGCACAACTTGGTGGCGCTGTTAATGGCGCGATGCGACCTGCCCAACATCGGCGACCTATTCATTTTGCGCATGCCTGCCGGCGAGCAAGTTTACGGTCCGGCGCAGATAGAAGCCCGCATTGACAACGACGCCGAAATTTCTAAAGACTTGACTTTGTGGCGGCAACGGGGCTCGGATATCATTCGGGGCAACCTGTTGGTCGTGCCGCTGGACGGTGCGTTGCTTTATGTGGAGCCCTTGTTTCTGGTTGCCGCCCAAACCCGGCTGCCCGAACTCAAACGGGTGATTGTCGCTGACCAGCAACGGGTCGTTATGGATGAGACGCTGCCCAAAGCGCTGGCGCGGCTGCTGGGGCAAACCCCGTCGCCTCCGCCGGTTGCCCCTGACGGGCAGCGGGCACCTGATTTGATGGCGTTGGCAACAGAGATTGAACGCACCCTCACGGAAGCGGAAGAAAGCGCCCGCCGAGGCGATTGGGCGCGTTTCGGCGAGCGTTTCAACCGTCTTCGCACTTTGGTGCAACAATTGCGTCAACGGCTTAGCGGGGCGACCGTAACGGAACCCACATCGCCCCGATAACCGTTCAGCCGGTCACGCCGCAAACTGCGGGGCGGGCACCCCCGACCCCACCGCATTCAGCGAGGTGTTGCAAGCATGCCGTTTTGGCGACGCACGCCACCAGCGTTGGTAGAGCGACCCATCCGTTTGACTGCGCGGGAGCGCGTCTGGCGGGCATTGAAACACCAGCCGGTAGACCGCGTCCCCTGCGTGGACTGTTATTTTCTGCCGGAAACGCTGCGCCAATGGGAACGGGAAGGTTACCCGCCAGACGCGACACCCACAGACTTTTTTGACTTGGATTTGGTGTATATTCCTGTAGATTGCACGATGGGTTGGCGGGAGACGGTGCTGGACGAAACGGACGATTACCGAATCGTTGTGGGCGCGGACGGTGTAACCCGAAAGCACTGGAAGATTTACAACACCCAACCGCAGGAGTTGGACTTTCCTGTCAAGACTACCCGCGACTGGCGGGAAGTGCGCTCGGTCTTGAAAGCCCATCACGGACGGTTGCCGGAGGATTTAGAGGCGCGCGTTGCCCTCGCTCGCGAGCGGGAACGGTTCATCGCCCTTGCCTTCGTGGAGCCGTGCACCTTAGCGCGACGGTTGTTGGGCAGCCGCCAATGGGTGGAAGCCTTTGAGACGCAACCGCCGATGCTGGACGAAATTTTGGAAACCGGTTTGCGGTTAATCGTGGAGACGCTGGACTTGGCGCTTAAACGCCTACCACCTAACAGCATAGATGGGGTGTGGCTGCACGCCGACTTGGCTTACACGCACGCTGCGTTCATGACCGACCGCCACTACCGTAGCATCGTTTTGCCTTACCACCGCCAGTTGACGCAGGAAGTGCACCGGCGCGGTTTGGCTGTCCTGCTTTACACGCCAGGGTGCGTAGACACTTTCTTGCGGTCGGTGCGCCGCAGCGGGATAGATGCCCTTCTGCCGTTAGAAACTTTCAGTCACAACGACTTAGCGCGTTACAAACAAGCCTTCGGAACAATGGTCGCGCTGGGCGGCAACATTTCTGCCGACCGATTGATGGACAGCGAAGATGCGACCGAAGCGGAAGTGCGAACCAAAGTGGCGATTGGCATGGGAAACATGTGGACAGGATACCTGTTTTGCTTAGACCGCCCTTTGCCTCCGATGGTGCCGCTCTCGCGTTACCAAAAGGCGCTGGCTATCGCAAGGTCGTTGGTGCCAAGGCAGTGAATGCGGGCAGGGAGGTGTGTGCCGATGGCGGTTCGCGTCGCGGTTATCGGCGTGCGGGGTGTCGGTAAATTCCACGCCCAATGGTTCGCCCACGAGGGCGCTGAGGTCGTCGCGTTCGTGGCGTCGCGCCCCGAAACCCTCGCCGCCAACGAAGCCGCTCTGCGGCAAGTCGTCCCCCAGTTCCGAGGGCGTGGTTACCCCGATGTGGCAGATATGCTCGCCGCAGAACGACCCGACGCGGTCAGCGTTTGCTCCCCACACCACTTGCACGCTGAACATGCCTTGCTGGCGTTACAACACGGGGCGCATGTGCTATGTGAAAAACCGTTGGTGTGGTTGGGTGAAGACCGCATAGAGGATGCTTTGCAGCAAGCCCGCCAAGTGGTCGCCGAAGCGCAGCGGCACCGCCTTTGCTTTGCCATCAACACGCAATACGCAGCGGCAGTGCCCCACCTTCAAGCGCTCGTCACAGAAAAAGCGTTAGCGGCAGTGCCGCAGGCGATCACGCTGACGATGGAAGCTCGCATGCGTGACCGTGACACGGCGGGGACGGGACTATGGGTGGACTTAGCGCCCCACCCTTTGAGCCTATTGATAGCCTTGTTCCCTGCGGCGCATCTGGACGCTGCGACCGCGATGTTTGAAGAGGCACCGCGTCGCTTGACTGCCCGTTTCCAAGTGCGTCTGCCCGAAGCGAAAATGGACATCTGCGTGCGCCTCGCTCGGTTGGACGGCACATTGGAACGCAGTATCGCGTGGAACGGTTTCGTCGTGCGGTTTGAGCCGCACCGCGATGAGCGAGGCGTTTTTCACACCCGACTGTGTTGGGACGATGGAGAGCGCATCGCGGACGATTTCATGCGGGTGTCGGTGCGTCAATTTTTGGCGGCAGTGGAGGGGCGGGGCAGTCCGCTATGCGACGGTGCAGCCGCAGTTCGGCAAACTGAATGGCTGTTTGCCCTGTTGCGCCGCTACCTGAGGCGATGAGGGGCGATGGCGTTCAAACTGCTCATTGACACAGACATCGGTGACAATGTGGACGATGCGTTTGCGTTGGTGGTCGCTGCCCGGTTGACGGATGTGGAACTGGTCGGTGTGACGACGGTGGGCAGCGCCACCACTTTGCGAGCACAATTGGCGCACAAAGTGTTGGGCGTTTGCGGGGCCGGCACCGTGCCCGTCGCCGCCGGTTGCGCTCAACCCCTTGTCGCCGAACCGCAGCGCCATTTCCCAGACCAAGCGAGCGTGTTGGAGACCTTAGACCGCGTTTTCGTCCCTCCTGCCAACGGCGTGGATTTCCTGCGCGAAACGGTGCGGCGTTACCCCGGCGAGGTCGTGATCGTGACCTTAGGGGCGTTGACAAATTTGGCATTGGCGCTGCGCATTGAACCAGGGTTGGCACGGTTGATCAACAAAGTCGTCATGATGGCAGGGGCAGACACCCTTGCGCGCCCTGAAACGAACGCCCGCCGTGACCCTGAAGCGTTGCACATCGTCGTCAACAGCCCCGTCCCGTTCGTCATGGTCAGTAAGGACATCACACAACACGCCGCCATGCCGAGCGACATGCTAGACCGCTTGCGAACGCACACCGCACCGTGGTGCACTTTGCTTTGGCGTCTGACCCTGATTTGGCAGCGCAGTGCGAACGCTGTGGCGCCCGTGCTCAACGACCCGTTAGCCGTTGCTGTCGCCGTTTTGCCTGATATGGCGCAGCGGGAACGGTGCCGCGTCGCGGTAGAGTTGCGGGGCGATCACACGCGTGGTTGCACTTGCATCACCGTTGACCCTACTGGCAACGGCGAAATTGTTCGTGCCGTCCACTGGCCCTCGTTCTGGGCACTTGTGGAGCGGACGCTGTTCGGTTGACCGTCACTGTGTTCGGTAAGGCGCCGGCGTCCAATCGCCTTCCCCGTCGTAGCCCTTCAGGGGACGATACCAAATGTTGCGAAAGCGCACCCGATAGCCGTGATTTTGCAACCGCAGCGGTCCGACCGGCGGGTGAGGGCGGTAACGGGCAACGATACGGTGCCCTGTCGCTCCCAGCAAAGGGGTATGGTAATGCACCACGACGCCGTTGAAAATCAAAGTCAAATAGGCGGGACGCACCAAGTTGCCCTTCTCATCAAAGCGGGGAGCGACCCAAATGATATCGTAGGTTTGCCATTCACCAGGCGGGCGACATGGATTGACCAGTGGCGGATATTGACCGTAAACAGCGCCAGCCATCCCGTCCGCGTAGGTGAGGTTTTTGAAACTGTCCAGCACTTGAATCTCGTAGCGCCCCATCAAAAAGACACCGCTGTTGCCCCGTCCTTGCCCGCTGCCTTTTACATCGGGTGGGACGCTCCACTCAAGGTGCAACTGACAATCGCCCAACTCGTCTACGGTTTGGATATCGCCCGTTCCCGGCACGACTTCCATGTAACCGTTTTCCACCCGCCACGGTGCAGGTCCGCCAGCGACGCTCCGCCATTTTGACAAGTCTTTGCCGTCAAATAGGACAATTGCGTCCGATGGGGGGGCACCGAAAGCCTTACCAGGCGTAACGACAGGCGGTTGCGGGCGCTTGGCATCGTGCACCCGCCACCGAGATCCAGGCAAAAAAGGCGTGTCCTCATAACCTAATTGCGCAGCACCCAGCCAAAAACCGACGCCTAAAGCGACCACCGTGAACAGTCCGAAACACCGCCGACGCATACCCTATCCCTCCATCCTTCGTCACACAGTTGCACCCTGATTTTAGCAACGCCGAATGGGTAACGACGCTGTTCACGATGCCAACGGGAACTTGACGGCAAAGAGCACAGGGACAAGCACGGTGAGATACTACTGGGACGATGAGGACAAGATGGTGAGGTTGGAAGACAGCGTTGTGATGAATTTCAAGACGGATGGATTAGGTTTCAGGAGATACAAGGAAGTCGTTGGGCAAGGTGTGACATACTTTGTTTATGACTTGGCGGCAAGCGACACACCTGGTTTAGCGTCTTTGGTTGCAGAGTATGATGCGAATGGGAACTTAGTTGCTAAGTATCATCACGATGGTGGGGGCTTATTGGCGATGACGGGGGGAAATCAAAGTTACTGGCATGTTTTTGAAGCGATAGGGACGGTGAGGCAGTTGGGGAACGCACAAACTCAAATGACCGATGCTTATGCTTATGATGCATGGGGAAACGAGCTAGCGACGCAAGGGAGCACAACAAACTCACAGCGATTATGTCGGCAAGTACGGCTACCTATTGAGATATTTACTTATGGATGGTGTGAATTTGTGTATATGCTAATAAGCCATTAAGTGTTGCATACTCCGTTTATTGGAGGAGGTGTTAGCTATGATGAATATAAATCCGAAGGTAGTGAAAGCATTGGTCCTTCTACTTGGGATCTTGGGGATCTTAATTTATTTCTCTTTTGTTTGGTTGCTAAGCATTGAAATAACGAAAGTTTATTCTCTGATGAAGTATTTAAAGCATCCCGATACATCCTGGGTTGCGGCTAAATATTCATTTTCCCTTGTTTTAATTTCAACAGCTTTCTCCTTAGCTATTTTGAGTTCTATTTTGGATTCTAAATTCTGTCCTGATAAATTTAAACTTATGGCTAGAATATTATCCTTCGTTGCACTTGGTCTTGCGATACAAAGTATGCCTTTACTCTTTTTTGGCGCCCCTGATGATATTTTTGTAATAAGGCACAGTAAGTTATTTACTCAACTAAGTTTAGAAAACGCAGCCTTGGGAGCAAAGCTGACAATGATCTTCAATTGCTTCAAAGACGGCATTATGGAATTTATGGGGCATCTTCTCAATGTAAGGTATATTGCTCTCATTGTTGTTACAATTTTCGGGATTTTTTTTATGGACCGTGTTCGCCATATGGACGTATCACCTGAAAAAGGATTAAAGTTCCCATACCCAGATGTGGTGAACCTTATCCTTAATATTCCTTTCTGGGTGGAGGTTAGTGTTCTATGAGATTGCCTGAGCTACCATCTTGGCTTATTCTTATCATGGTCGGCCTTGGAGACATTATAGAGGGTAAAGAAGTAACTTGTTTTTAGTATAACGCTGAAATTAGATGAACAAGATAATTTTGTTATTCTTCTACGCTTTCATCTTTTTGAACTTCAAGACTAATGGTCTGAGGTTTCGGAGGAAGTCGGTCTATTGTTATTGGGGCGGTAACCGGGAAGCTAGAGTTGCCTGGAGAAAGGTCTCCCAATCTGGTTTACCTGGGCGATTGGTGGGCCGCAAGATGCTTTATCGACCTGTATATGGATGTGCGAAATAACAGGTGTAAGTTGCGACAGCGGTTGTCGCCAAGCTTTACCGCCGCCATACGGACCGCAAGCAAGTGGACCGTGCGAGAAATTAGTGGTTCTTCCACCTGAAAAATGGAGGTGACTTTTTATGAAGCAGGGATTGAGAATTATAACTGTCACGGTGAGTGTATTAGTGGTTGTGATGGCATTTTTACTTGCCCACCGCTGGGTGGAGCACTATCCAAGCTTCTATCTCTATGCAGGAGATGAGGCGAACGGAGCCAGAGTTTATTTAAATGATGCCTTTATAGGAGTGATACAAGATGGTATACTAATGGCGAAGGTAGAACCGGGAGAATATGGGTTGAGAGTAATTAAAAGGGGTTACAAACCTCTCAAACAAAAAATCCGTATTCGGGGTTGGGACGACTACCATAATATCTCGTTAAAACCAGATAAAGATATCTTACCAAAGCAAAGGAGAGATTAGTTGGTGAGGATGGTGAGGTAGATGAAAGGTTGGCGAAACATAAAATTTTTGTCAATTGTCAGCATTGTTATCGTAGTGGCAGTTTGCTTGCTTTTTACTAAGCATAGCAAGCAAATTAACGCTTTCCATTGGGAGTTACGCTATGAAGACTCAGCCCTTAAAAGGAGAGGTTTTTATAGGGTATGGAGTGACGGTGAAACTCGGTATCGCTTGGAGGTCTGGGAAAGTGAGGGAAAAATCATATACTTGTGTGACTTGAAAGAAGGTTGGGTATACCGTTTAAACCCTGCTTATAGAGTTGGTGAAAAGCACTCTAAAAATAGTCGCATGTTTGCGCTTATTTCCACTTTTTGTTTATCTACTCCACAAGAGGTTCAAAGGTTATTCCGACAGCCTAAGCAGGGTGTGAAAAGGGTTAAGCGTTGGGGGAGAATATGGGAAAGCTGGGCAAAGGGTCCAGAAGTTTACTGGTTACACATTCAGGGGCAAATAAAAGTTCCAGATTCATATTTTCAGGTGCCAAAGGGGTATATAGTGAAGCGTTTTCCCTGGTAAGTGAAGGTAAAAACGGGAAAGAAAGCGTTCCTACGCCTGCTGAGAAAGAAATCTTTGCGCGTCACGGCAAACCCTTTCTCCTTAACCAGTTTGCATAACTTCGCGATGCTCTTTTCCTCTCTACCAGTCGTTCTACCGTTTCCTCTTCTCCCCTTGCAATCGGCAAAGTTCCGAAACCCGTAACCCCGTGCGTAACAAAAGGGTGGTGGCGGCGTTGTCCCGAAGGGCATACTGTTACGCGATCAGCGACAAGGCGTTTTTGCCGGTAGCGGTCTATCCAGCAAAGCGCAGCCTGCTCCCTTTCTGTTGTTGAGCCTGCCCTTCGCTGAAGTCAACGGGCGTTGATGCTATTGGGAGGTGGAAAATCTTTGTCGGCATCGTCCAACACAAGCACCCAATCTGTTTCGCCGCTGCCGGTGGGGGTAAACTCCCGTTCGCTCTGTCGTTGGAACTCACCGATAAGCGTCGTCTCGCCCGTGCGCGGGTCATACCACCACGCACGAATTTTCTGCCCTGCCAGTTTGTCCAAACGCACCCGCACAGGCTTAGGCACGGGGATGTAAACGAAAGCGTAACTGCCGTCCACTGCCCGCGCTGCCCGAACATGTTCAGCACCTGCGCCCGCATCCGATGCCAACAGCGTTTGGTCAGGCACACGCACCAACATCGGGCGCGACAGCATGAGCGCTTTGGCAAACTGCATTTGCGATGCGCCCGGCAACTGCAGCGCTTGCCACCACGGTGTGCGGGCGTGGGAGACGGGTTTGTGTTTGGTGGGGTCGTAAAATTGCCAGATGGCGTGGCAACCGTAGGTGTGCCCATGCGCTCCCGCCAGCAGCGCCCAATAGGCAGCCTGTCGCGCGTCGTAGTCAGTGAACCAACCGTTTTGTGGGTTCCAATTGATGGGGTGGTCTTCATAGCGCGGTTCGCCGTCCATGCAGGGCTTGACGGGGCGCCGGTTGTAATCACGCTCAACCATTGCGCAGTTGGCGATGTGGCGGGCGTGGTGCCCCGATTGCAGCATGTTGAAATCTAACCATGCTTCGTCGTGCAACCATTCAGAGGATGAGCGCCCGCCGACAGGGTGAAAGGTGATGAGGTGTTCACCGTCGTCGCCTTCGCGCAATCCTTCCGCCATTGCCCGCCAAATTTGTAGGTGCCGTTCCGTTTCAATCGGGCGGTCACCGCCCAAAATCCAGATGACACCTTTGCCCCGATAGCGTCGTCCCAAAAACTTCCCGTAAACTTTGGCATTTTCGGGGGTGAAAATCTCGGGACCGACACCCCACTTTTTGTTGACCTTGTCACCCCAAGTCGGCAGCATCCCGATGAACAAGCCCAACGCGTTTGCCTTGTCCACGACCCAATCCACGAACTCAAAGTAAGCCTCATTCGGTTGCGTCGGGTCATTGTTGTGTAGGGGTTTATGCCCGTAAGCGTTGGGCGTGTTCAGCCCGTCCAATTCCGCCAACACGACAGCCTGAATGACCGTGAACCCCTTTTGCGCGCGGTCGCGCAAATAAGTCTCCGCCTCTTCGCGATTAAGGCGGTGAAAAAGTTCCCACGCCGTATCGCCGAGGTAGAAAAACGGCTCACCTTTTTCCGTGACGATGTAACGGTGATCGTTCGGGTGCGCAGCATCGGCGAAAACTTTCAAGCGGGGTAATTTGCCACCGCTCACTTGCCCTAACCTCCTTTCCGAAAATGCACCGGATGCGAGCAACCCCGCGCCTATTAAACTCCGCACAAACTGGCGCCGTTGCATTTTTACACACCACCTTGTTAATTGTGCCGCAGCACTTATGTTGTTTTGCGCCCACGCTATGACGCCGCAGAAAATCAATGGTCCCAGAACTTCCGCCACCGCTAGTCATTGAGGGGGCGAAAGCGCAAAAGAAGGGCTGACTTGGTGGGCGGTGGAGGAATTGAACCTCCGACCTCCTGCTTGTAAGGCAGGCGCTCTGCCCCTGAGCTAACCGCCCGCATGCTGAGTTAAAAGTATGTTGCGGTGCTCGCGCTGATGTCGTGCGGCATGATAATTTGCTGCCTGCAGGCAAAGGGTTGAGTTGACGGGAGTGGCAAGGCATGCAACGATGGGGGCAGTTACCGTCGTGGGGGCGTAAACCTTTGCCGTCCTTTCCCGGTTGGTTGCCGATGATGGGACCGGCGGTCGTCTGGATCGCATTGGCAGCTGGCAGCGGCGAGTTGATTTGGTGGCCGCGATTGGTCGCCAAATATGGTGAAGGCTTTCTGTTCCTGCTCATCCCCGCCACTTTGTTGCAGTGGCCGCTCACTTACGCCATCGGGCGCTACACCTTAGCGACAGGCGAAAGCATCTGGCAAGGGTTCATCCGCCTCAACCGCTGGTTTGCCCTCGTCCTTTGGGCAATGATGACGGTGCAGTTTTTCTGGCTCGGTGGGTGGGTGGCGGCAGGTAGCAGCGGCTTGGCGCATTTGTTGGATTTCCCGCAAGGATGGGACCAACGGGCAAAAGTTTTGTTTTGGTCGTGGCTGACCATCGGCGTCCTCTTCCCCACACTGCTTCTCAGCCCCCGTGCCTATCGGTTCGTGGAAGGGCTGATGTGGGTCATTTCCGCCGTCACTTTCGCAGGGTTGTTGATGGCGTGCTTGCACCCGGCGGTGGTGCGTCATTTGCCCTCTTTCCTAAAGGGCATCACCGTCCCTCACTTCCCGCCCTTTGCCCCCTTACCCCGCGCTTGGGACCCAAAGGATGCCTCTGGTTTGCTAACTTCTCTTATCTTCGCCGGCTTAGGCGGCTTTTTCATGCTGTTTTACTCCTACTGGGTGCGCGAGAAAGGAGCGGGCATGGCGCATTACTTCGGGCACATCACCAGCCCCATCACGGGCAAACCTGAACATATCCCTCTCGCCGGCTACTTGCCAGCCGACGAGCCGGAAGCGCCCCATCGGTGGCGGCAGTGGCGGCGTTACTTGCTGATGGACAGCGGCATCGCTATCATCGGCAACATCGTGACGACACTGATGACTTGCCTGCTCGCTTACGCCCTCCTTTACCCTAAGGGGTTGGTGCCCCAAGGGTGGGAGTTAGTCGTCCATCAGATGCGCTTCTTTGAGACGATCGCAGGCGAATGGGGGCGAGTGCTTTTCGCCCTCATCGCCGTCGCCTTTTTGTCCGACACATGGCTGACGAGTTTGGACGCCGTTAGCCGAACCCATACCGATTTTCTGTTGAGTTTCTTTCCCGCCGCCCGTCGCTACCACCCTCGCGTTTGGTACTACACCATCGCTATCGCCTTAACCGTCGTCAGCGTCGTCACGATGCATTGGGGCAACCCTGAGCAACTTATCCAACGCACCGCCCTGATCGGGTTTTTCGGGATGTTGCTGTTTGGCGGGGCGGTGCTGTGGCTCAACTATGTCTGGCTGCCTCGGTTCATGCCTCTTTGCCTTGCGCCGACCCGGTGGGGCGCATTGGCGGTCGCTATCGCGTGGGGCACTTACCTCGTCCTCGCCGTCATTTACGGTTGGCTCCTGATGAACGGGCAGTAGAGTGAGTGCGGTTTCCAAGTCGTTGCAGTGTGACTTTTTGCCGAAAACACTTCTATTGGGTCGGTCGCCAGTGGTAGACCAAGTTTTTGCCCCGCCAGTCTTCTTCAACGATGACCAAATAATCGCCAGATGAGGTTTTGAGGGCGTGGATGCCGTGAACCATGTCAATCCAGCCGCTGTTGCCGCCAACTTCCGGACCAGGGAACATCACACCTACCTTTTCGCCCGTCTCGGCTCGGTAAACATGAACCATCGCTGGAATGCCTTTCGTCGGCTTGACCATCACTGCGAAAATGTAATCGCCAGCGACATCAAACTCCTTTGGGAACAAGTTGTCGTCATCCCTTGGCATCAGAATTGTGTATCGCGCTTTGCGGTTGCCTTTCACCCAGTTGTCGTAACGAGCCAAAACTCCGCCCATCAGCCCCCACGATGGCGGTTGCACTTCAGGCGTGTAACCGCCAAGGTAAAGCGTGTCGGTTTCGGGAATGTATTTGACCCGCATGATTTCCGTGAACGGTGCAGGCGCTTGCCACTTGTCAGGATTGTCAAGGTCGTAAACAGGATTGCCTTTCGCATCAAAGCCTTTGAAGCGATAGCGAAAGATTGTGCGTCCGTCGCTTAACCAGATGTCGCCTTTACTGTCCACATTGCGCGCCCAAAGTTCAATGTTGGGCAAAGTGATTTCGCCGACATAGCGGGCAATTTGGCTTGGTGCGGGTTCAAAAACGAAGATGCGAAAACCTCCGCCCATTTGAGGTGTCGTGAACAACACTCGGCGTCCTTGCAGCACACGAATGAGTGCTCCGCCCCAAAGGTCTTTGTTGCGTGGGTCATCAGGATAGCGAATGTGATCGCGGGTGATGGCTTTCAGCCACCAACTTTTGCCTGGTGGCTTTGTTGGGTCAAAACCGATGATTTCCGCTTGCCCGTAAATTTCAAACTTGCCCGGTGCAACTTCAAGAGCATCAAAACAATCCACGAACGCAAGGCACATCACTTCCCAAACAAGTTTGCCTTGAGGTATGAACTTGCGGATGATTGTTTCGCCCATTGTCAAGCCCATCGCAACATAGATGTTGCCTTGAGCGTCGGTCCCAGCACCTCTCAAGGCAAAGAACTTCAGCGGCTTAACTTCGCCTGGGATGCCTGAACGCAACCCGCCTTTTTCACCAAACGCCCTCACCAACTTCGGATTTTGCGGGTTGGTAATGTCGTAAAACAAAACTTGCTGTCTCGGACCATCGTCACAGATAATCAACTGCCCTTTGTCGTTGCCAATGGAAACTGCAGTTGGTTTCTCAACATTTGCGACTGTGCCAGCCAACTTTTTACCTTCAGGGCTGTATCGTTCAATTCGGTTACCAACGATGACCCACAAAGTCCCGTCACGAGAGATAGCAATATCTTGTGCGCCCTCAATTTTGAAAGTGCGCACGAGCGACAAATCTGAAGTTTTACGGACTTGCACTTCACCGCTTTTACGGACGAGGTAAAGCAAACCGTTGCGTGCTGCCATAGCAATGGCGTTATCTTTTTCGCTGCCGCCAATTTCAACTTTTCCAAGAAATGACCATTCGTGGATGTTTTTGGGATTCCAACGGAAGCGAACCAATTCGTTGCCAGTGTTGGCGATGAAGATCGTTGTTTCTTCAACCGCAACGGCTTGACTTCCTGTTCCCCATCCCCACGCTTTCTCCTCCCCTTCAGGTGGTTGCTTAAGCAAATCGCTATTGACATCGCCATCTTTGTAAATGCCTGTGCATCGTCCTGCTTCGTCCCATTCGGATGCTGTGATGACTGCACCGTCGGGTGTCACTTCAATTTCGTCCACGAAGTTTTGCACCCATCTCCCATATCCGTTCGGACCAGCACCCTCAAAAGTGTTTCCGACCCAATGGGTCGTGTAGTTTAGGACTTTCTCTTGCGTCGGTGTTTGCCTTGTTGCCCAAAAGAGTGACAACCCGCACGCAACCGCCAAAACCGAAACTTTTGCCAGCAACACTTTCATAGCAATTCACCCTCTTTGCTTTTGAAGTTGCGTTACGCTTTCCAACACACGCTTCAATTAGATAGGTGCATCCACAATTGTTCGGGCAGACACTCTCAACACTTCATGCGTCCCTTTCGTGCAGATACAAAAACATCTCAGCAGCATGCCAACTGTGAGGACGAGCAACTTGGCAGCATACATCGTCGTCAGCGATAATGCTTGCATCAGCTAATGCTTTCAACCGCCAGTATTCTGCCTGACTGGCTTGTGCTTCCCAAGTTAGGGGCGAAACAAGTTCATCCAATGCTTCAGGCGGCAGTTCGTCGTAAAAATGCGCTTCCGCCCAAGCAAGGTAGGGATAGAGCATTTTGGTGTGGGCAGAAAACCGCTCGCAAGGGATATGATGCTCGCGAAAGTCCATCCAAAAGAGCGCGCTGTAAGGGTCAGGTATTGGCGGAATCTTGAACGGGTCATCCAAACTTAACGCCCGCAAGCCGAACTTCAGCCACTTCGTTTGGTAAACAGGATGCTCGGCAAAGTCTGTCAACCCGACGATGTGTTCACCCCTGCGAAACTTGTCAATGGCGTTAAGGGCTTGGGGAACGATCGGGTGTTCCTTTGCACCAAACAACCCGACCATGTAAAGCACTTGCCCGATGTTGTCGGGCTCTTCATAGCCGTTGTTGCGGTCAAATACCGAGCGCAAACCCATCACCCAACCCTCAATGAGGTGTAAGTTACCCGTTAGGGTTAGCACCATTAGAGCCATTGCCGCGTCGCGATACCAAGGGCGCGGGTAAACCCAAAGGTTGGGGACAGGACCAAAGGGCGTGATGTTGACCAGTATTTCGGCATGCAGAGCCCGTAGCCATGCTGCAAAGGGATGTCCCTCAAAGCTCGGTAAGTTTACTCGTTCGCCAGTCGTTAACCGCTCAAGGCGTCCGTTTTCTCGCAGCCAAACACCGTCGGTGTCCTCAAAGAGCACAATTTCCTTGCCCGAAAGGTCAATAAGGGTCACACGATACTCGGATGGCTCAATGCGTTCCGTTGCCACTTGCCACTGGCGAATGGGTTCTAATGTCCATGCGTCCAACAACTTTCCGCCAGAGACATAGGCTATCTTGCGTCTTCTGCTGCCCATACCGAAGAGAAGGAACTGCGTTGAGCGCAACCGCACTGACGAAGAGTCACCTCCACCGTGCTACAAAAAAGCCACTTCCAAGCGTTCCGCAAATGATTTGGGTTGGGTCATGTGGGTTGAAAGCGACACAAGTGACTCGCAAACACGCCAGCCCGTCGTTGGCTTGCTGCCAAGTTCTGCCCCCATCGCTTGACAGACAAATACCTGTCGCAAAACTGCGGTCGTGGTAAGGATGGTCGTTTGTTGCGATGACCAATCGCAATGGATTGCAAGGATGAACTGCAACCCAGTGGATGAACAGGTTATCATGTAACTTCGTCCATTTGCCGTTTTCCCAGCGCCACAATCCACCTGCCCGTCGCCACGAAGCTGCATAGATGCGATGCGGGTTCGTCGGGTCAACGGTCACAAAGGTGGCGGGCTTGGGTCCGCCTTCAAGCAACTGCAGTTTCGTGCCGTCCGCTGTAAAGTAAACGCCGTCGTCGCCTGCAACGTAGAAACTGTGCGAAAGGGGTCGGGTCGGTGCGATCCAATTCAAATTCGGTCCGTCGTGAACGATGCGCCAGCTTTCACCGCCATCATCGGTGCGATACAACTTTCCGCCAATCGTCGCCCACACTGTTTTGGGGTTTGCTGCGTGGATGCTTAAAGGTTGCTGACGCTCGCCAAGTTCAGGCAACCCGTAGCTCTTACCTGCTAACACCGTCCAAGTTTCTCCACCGTCCGTTGATTTGAGGATGCCACCGAAGTTACCGAACTGCCCGCGTGTGACAAACATCACCTGTCCCTGCTGGTCAGCAAAAGTGACATCGTGGCGTCCATCCCACGGAGGCATGCCTTTGCCTGTCGTCCAACTCAACCCTCCGTCTTTACTTTGCCAAAAGCCGTGATCAAGCGCCAAGACGATGATGTGGCGTCGGTTGAAAGGATTGAACTTGACATTTGTAGCGCATAATCCTGAAAAGCCTCGCCCCCGCCAACTGTTGTCAACCTGCTGTGCTGTCACATCTTGCCATGTCTTCCCGCCATCAAGGCTGCGCACGGCATATTCGCTGCCCGCCATAAAAATGACATTGGCATCGCGTGGGTCAAATGCAATGACTGTCATGCTTAGACCTGCAGGATAGGCGCGCACAACGGAATTGCTATCGGCGATTTTGAACCAACTTTCGCCCCCGTCAACGCTCTTGTAAGCGATGGAACGGTTCCAAGCTGTGTCGCAGGTAACGAGAATGTTAGGGTTGGACGGAGCGACAGCGATAGCGTCAAAGCGTGAAGTTAGGTTGGGATCGTCAGTGGCGACCAAGTCCATGCCTTTAACCGCTGGATACCAACTGAGCCCACCATCGGTGCTTTTGTAAATGCCGCCGGGCACAAATTGTGTTGCGCTTTTGGGACGCCAATTGCCCAGTGCGACCCAAAGCGTGTTGGGGTCAGTCGGGTGAACCGCAAGGTCATTGACATTGGTGTGGGGCAAGCCTTGGTTGCGCGGTGTCCATGTCTTTCCGCCATCTTCACTCACAAAAACGCCCAAACCGTCAACAGCAGCGTAAAGGCGCGTTGATAGACGGGCGGCGAAAGCAGCAGCGACGATATTGCGCCCTTTCCCTTGTTCGTCACGGATGACAGAAAGCAAGTGCCAATTCTGCCCACCATCAGTGCTTTCCCAAATTGCGCCCCACAACGGTTCGCCTGGCGAATGCCAACGGCGTTGTGAGCCGCCAACAGCGATGAGCCGTTCAGGGTTGTTCGGGTCAAAAAGCACCTTCTCAATCGGCGCGCTGTAATGCCAATCGCTGAGGGGTGGCATGCCGTTGCGCATCGGTGTCCAAGTTTTCCCACCGTCGGTGCTGCGGTGCGGACCACTCATCGTCCCAACCCAAACGATTTTTGGGTTCTGCGGATGCCAAGTGAACTCACCGATTTCCCAACTCAAAAACCCGAATGCCCATTCCCAACGCTCACCGCGATTCAAACTCAAGCCCACGCCGAGCATATCCCCTCCCATCAACACCCGCCTGTTCTCATGCGGGCTGACGGCGATAGCGGTAATCCAACCGCCACTACCTGGCTCGTAAAGCGGTTGCCAGCGCAAGAGAGTTTTGCCAGACTGCATGGTGGTTGCATACAGGAAACTTGTAATCAGCACGATAAACCATGCCCGCATAGCCATCCCCTTTTCAACGCCAAGGTTGAAGTGTCCCAAACGAACGCCCAATTGTGCTTGTGTTCGCGAAGAGTTGGCATTTTGCCACTTATCGTGCGAAGCCCCAATCGGTGATGATGCGTCCGCCATATTCGCGGCGTCCACCACCCCAGTGAGGTGAAAAGCCGTAACTGCCCGGCTGCACATCACCTGCTTCCTGCTGCCAAAAAGTGCGTCCTAATCCGCCTGCATCGTGCACTGCCCATGCAAAATGGGTTGTGAGCCATTGACCCTGTCTCAACTTTCGCACCTGCTTTGCTAATTCTTGCAAACACGACCAAGGCAAAGCTATTTCGTAGCGGAACACTTTCGCTGTGTAGTCGTAGACGATAGCGACCTGCCCTTCAGGACCACCTTCAGCGCTTGCACGCATTTTCGGGATAGGCGGATTCAACGGTGCGTTGGTTGGGTAGAAGGTTTGAAAATTAGTGCCGGGCGCTTTGAGCCGATAAAGTTCGGGGACATGGGGGCACTTGGTGCGGTCACCCGTAAATGGCGGTTTACCGTCGTAACTTGGACCTTCGCCAGTCATGCGAGCCAGCGTCGCACAAAATTCGTAATCTACATCGGCTGCCATCGCTTTCTCGTAGAGCGGATGTCCAAAGAGCAAGTCATCAGGGTTGCGCTCTACGCAATCAAATGCAAGCTGCAGACAGTCAGCATAAAACGGGAAGGCGTAGGGGTCATCTTCAAAAGTCGTGTTGGAAACGAAGTTGTCATCTGGAATTTCGGCGGCAAGGTAAAAGTGATGCTCGTCCCAACGAGTCCACAGACGATAGATGACCACGCCTGTCCTTTTACCCGACAACGCTTCGGTCACTAAGTTCGGATTGAGCACTGCACGCAAATAATCGCGACTGCCCCGCGCTACCATTGTGACAGGTATAGCGTCTTGCCAATCACTCAAGTCCCCATCCACTTTTGGTGTCCCGTAGTTGGCACAGGCGACTTGGACAACTTGAACGCCTTCGTGCTTGATACCTTCTGCCGTTGCTCGGTAACGAAGGGGATAGCGGTTGACGGTATTTGGCTGAACGGCGAGAAGTGGGACTGTGACAAAGCGGATGTCGCCAGCCTGTAATCGCAGCGTAAATTGCGTTTGTGCTAACCGCCATCCCGTCGGCGGTTGCACGGTCAAATTCACTTGCACATGGCGGGGCAGTAAATTCTCCACCTTGACGCGCAGTGGTGGCTTAAGGGACAAAGGTGCGGGAAAACTTCGCGGGTTAACGAAGACGATAGGCACACCCGAAAACTTTGCCTGCAAAAACGCCACTCGCACTTTTGTCGCAGGGGCTTTTGTGACGACATAACGCACTTCCCATGTGCGGATGGGAATGAGCCAGCCATTTGCCGTTCGTTTGCCAATAGGGCGACCAAGATAGTCGTAAATAGCAGCGTCTGTGAGAGGCAAATGCATGCTACCTTGCAAATGTTCACCTGCTGTGCCTGTTTCCAGCCAAAACGCCACAACACTTGTCCCATCAGGCTTGACAAAATGCAATGCCCAACCGATTTTTGCTGATTGGTAGATGTCACCGAGCAAGTGCGCATCTTCAAGAAAGTGGGTCATAGCGCTGAAGGCGGCGACAGCAGGCTTGGGGTTCGTCCCATCCCAAATATTGTGCTCTCCACCCGCAAAGGCGCGGTTGTATTGGCTGGCAAACCAAAACACCTTGATGGGTGTGTCCCCTGCTCCAAGTCGCAACAGCAAGTAAATTGGAGCGACAGTGCGGGCGACCATGAAGGGGCGTTCTCGTTCAGGTAGTTCGTTGAAGAAAAATTCCGCTGTTCCAACTTCCGTCGCCCAAATGCCCCCTTTGCCTTTTCCTTTTGACCACAAGCGGTTCATCACCGCTTCCAGTGCGGTCACTGATGGCAAGGATCGGTCGGGCACGCCATAAGGGTGTGTCGCCGAACCGTCAATGTAGCCGGCATTTTCACTGCCTTTAGCGTAAACAATGTCGCGCAAGTAGGGTGTTGAACCGCCACCAATCAGCATCACATCAGGCATTTCGGACTTAATGCGGTCCCAAATCAGTCGCGTCATATCCCGGTAATCCTGTGCGTCACCTGTGCGCCAAGTCCAGCCATGAATCCAAGGCTCGTTCCACAACTCCCAATGTTTGACCAAATCAGCAAGGGGCTTGATAAGGTGGTAAACGACATCAGCATGGGCTGCCAAATCTTTAGGTCGGTTCTGGTGACGCGAAATAGGACGCCCAAGCGGGTCAGGCATCACATTCCAACTGGGGTTGTAGTTGACATAGCCCAAGCACAAAACTCCATGCTTTGCCCAGCGCTGCACAATATCGCGGGCACGTTGGATTTCCTTTTCACCCCACCGTTTGTTAGGCTCTGGCGCAACGATTTCGGTGTCCGTTTCAGGGATGCCACGCCGCCATTTAACACCGATGCGTTCAGCAATGAGCAAATCGTCGTCGCTGTCACCAATGCCCATGCCAAAGAAACTATTTGGGCGAACACCCTTCGCAGGCGGATGAAGGATACAAAAAGCAGTAGAGACTTTGTCCGCCTTGCCTCCAGATTGTGCAACAAAGACAACTTCAAACCAACCAAACCCTGGAGCTTTAAAGCAGTAGTCAATTGCCCTTTCGGCACGCGGTGGCAACTGAACTGTGTGCGGTTGCGGGCGAGCGATAAGTCCATGGTCATTGGACACTGAGGCGCTAATGGTAACTTGCACTGGCACTTTTATCAAGTTGTTGCGCAATTGCAGAGTAAACTGCACGGGGCGTGCTCCTTTGCCCAGCACTTCATTAGATAGGAACAAGTTGCCAGGCTCAGGGCAAATCACTTGCAGGATTTCAACAGGCGGTTTCAACCGCCCTTCGCCGATGAGTTTGCCTTCTATGACCTTGTTAGGCGGTTCCCATAGTCCACCGGTCGCGTCGTCTACGATGCAAGCGACATCCAAATCACCTGCACCACCGTCCTTGGGGCAAACAAAAAAGAGACGGTAGCGTCCCGTAGGTAGTTCGCCGAGAGGCAACGATGCCCATCGGTAGTGGTCCCAACTGCCCGTCGGGCGTAGCAACATTTGCCCTAAACGCTTGACCTCAGGATGTTCGGGTTGCGTCGCTGAGGGAGAAGCGACAAGCACTTCCAAAGGTCCAGCATCGCTATGCCCTCGTGAATAGCGCAAGTGCAACACAGCGTTGTGGTAGGTTTGGGAAAGTGCTACATCCACAGCAACCCATTGCCCTCTCGTGCCGAACCAACCAATGCGTTTTCCACCCGATGCATTAGGGCTTGTCACGAACGCTGTATGCCCATGACCGTTTTCAATTTCAACCCAGACAGCAGGCGATGCAACGGCGATATTCCAGAACCCTAAGACCAAACAGATAGCGCCAATAGCAATTGCGAGTCTCATCTTCGTCTGCATTTAGGCACTGTCCTCCATTATCTGTGGTTTATGGCAACGGCAAGTTCTTCAAGATTGTTACGCAAATAAATGAGGTGAGCCATCTGATACCCACAAATGGCTCACCTCATTTGCAAGTCGGAAGGTGTAGGTCAACGCCCTGGCGGTTGCATCGGCGGCATGTTTGGACGCGCCGTGAACGCAGGGTTAGGAGGGTTCTTGATTTGCTCTTCTGGCACTGTCGGCGGTTGCCGCCGCTGCAAG